>CALXDE010000234.1 GCA_944386965.1 uncultured Oscillospiraceae bacterium | reverse complement strand
CCCCGCTGGTGACCCCCTCCTCCCAGATCGTGGGCACCCAGGCGGTGATGAACGTGATCCTGGGCGAGCGGTACAAGACCTTCACCAAGGAGTCCCGGGCCATGCTCAAGGGCGAGTACGGCGCCCTGCCCGGCAAGGTCAACGAGGACGTTCGGGCCAAGGCCAATATCAAGCCCGAGGACGTGATCACCTGCCGCCCCGCCGATCTGCTGGAGCCGGAGCTGGAGAAGTACAAGGAGGAGTTCAAGGACATCGCCAAGAGCGAGGAGGATGTCCTCTCCCTGGCACTGTTCCCCCAGGTGGCGGAGAAGTTCATCCAGTGGCGGGACGGCCCTCACGACGAGCCGGCCGCTGCCCCCGCCCCCTCCCCCGCCGCGCCTCCCCAGGCGGCGGTCGATCCCAACGCTGTGCGGGAGCTGTATGTGGAGGACAGGAGCATCTGAACCGATTCCCCTGGCATCGTCTGATTCTGAAAAACTGGTGTGCCGCTTCCGTGGCACACCAGTTTTTTTGCGGTCCGGCCAAACCTGTCCCGGTTTTCTTCCCCGCCGGACCGTCTATAGAGACAGCTCTCGGATGACCTGGCGCAGCTGTCCGGCGGAGGCGCGCAGCGCCTCCCGCTCTCCCGCGTCCAGCGGGATTTCCAGCACCTGTTCCAGGCCGTTTCGCCCCACAATGGAGGGGATGCTCAGACACAGCCCGTGGAGGCCGTACTCCCCCTCCAGCAGGACTGACACCGGCAGCACGGCCCGCTCGTCCTTGACAATACTCTCGGCGATCCGGGCGACGGCCATGGCGATGCCATAGTAGGTGGCGCCCTTGCGGGCGATGATGGCATAGGCGCTGTCCCGCACGTCCTCATAGGTCTGCCGCAGGACCTTCTCCTGATCCGTCACCCCCTGGAGATGGAAAAACGCCGGCAGGTCCATGCCGGAGACATTGGCGCTGCTCCACACGGCCAGCTCACTGTCCCCGTGTTCGCCGATGATAAAGGCGTGGACGCTCCGGCCGTCCACATGGAGCCGCTCCCCCAGGAGGTATTTCAGCCGCCCTGTGTCCAACACCGTCCCCGAGCCGATCACCCGGGACTTCGGGTATCCGGACAGATGCCACGCGGCGTAAGTGAGAACATCCACGGGGTTGGTGACCAGCAGCAGAATCCCCTCAAAGCCCCGGCTGGTGATCTGGGGGAGAATGGACTGGAGAATGGCCGTGTTCTTTCCGATGAGCTCCAGCCGCGTCTCTCCCGGCCGCTGGTTGACGCCGGCGGCCAGGATGATCAGGGCGCTGTCCGCGGCATCGTCGTAGCTCCCCGCCCGGATGTCCATGGCGGCAATATAGGGCAGACCGTGGCTGAGATCCATGGCCTCCCCCTCCGCCTTCTGGATGTTGCTGTCGATCAGGACCATCTCCGAAAACAGTCCCCGCTGCATAAGCGTGAAGGCGATGGATGCCCCCACGGCGCCGCATCCGATCACCGCGACTTTTCTGGGATTGAGCATGGTGCATGTGCCCCCTTCTCCTGTGATGGAGCTAGTGTGCACAGTACCGTCGATTTTATGAGCCGTACACAGCATGCCGCTCTCTTTGGTCAAAGAGAGCGGCATATCCGTTTTTCATCGGTTCAGCGCAGCAGGATGGGCTGAAGCTGCCGCCCCTCCATGGCCGCCTCCACGGCGGGGATGATCTGCGAGAAGTCCGCCACCAGGGAGCACGGCTTCTTTTCCGGGTCATCCTGGCCGAAGGGGACGAAGAAATACTGCTTTCGATTGAGCAATTCTCCGATGTTCTTGGCGCCGCCGGAGAGCCCGTCGTTGCTGGCCAGGGCCAGCACCACCGGCCGGCCGTTCCGCAGGTGGGCCTTGGCGGCCATGGTCACCGCCCCGTCGGTCACGCCGGCAGCCAATTTCGCCGCGGTATTGCCGGTGCAGGGCGCAATCACCAGCACATCCAGCAGCCCCTTGGGGCCGATAGGCTCCGCCTCCCGGACCGAGGTGACAGGCTCCCGGCCCGTCAGCTCCCGCACCCGCTCCGCCAGCGCCTGAGCCGTGCCGAAGCGGGTGTCCGTGGAACAGCTGCTCTCTGATAAAATGGGAATAACGGTTTCATACATCTGCGTCAGACACTCCAGAGCCTGGAGCGCCTTGCTGTGGGTACAGAAGGACCCGCAGATGGCAAAGCCGACTCGTGTAGGTTTCAAATGGGTTCCCCCCGCTCTTCTAAGATGTGATAGATGGCGTCGCGAATCACCTGCGCCGCCGTGGCCGGGGCGACCCTGCCGGGCAGGCCGCGGGCCCAGATCACCTGGATTCCCAGCGCGTCGGCGGCGGCATGATCCACCCCGCCGGGGTCCGAGGCCACATCGATGACAACGCAGCCACGCTTGAGCTCTGACAGCTCCGTCCGGCGGAGAAGCTCTGCCGGGACGGTGTTGAACACCACATCAAACGCCCCCAGGTGTCCCGCCAACCGGCCGCTCTCCAGCGCCCGGTATCCCCGGGCCGCGATCCAGGCCAGATCGCTGTACTTCCGGGCGGAGACGGTTACCTCCGCCCCCAATCCCTTGAGATCCTGGGCCAGCGCCTTTCCGATACGGCCATAACCGATCACCAGGGCCTTTCCGCCGTGAATCGTCCGGTCCATGGCCTCCATAGCCGTCTGGACCGCGCCCTCCGCCGTTGGGACGGCGTTTCCGATCTGGACTTCCTCCCGGGCAAAGTAGTCTGTGATTTTCAGGCCCCTCCCGGCCGCCTGTTCCAACAATTCCCGGGACAGGTTTCCGCCACAGATCAGCTGCCGGCGGCAGTCCAGAAGCGGCCACAGCTCCTCCAGTGCCAGCCGTGTGTCCGCCAGCGGCAGATACAGGGTGGCACCGTCCTGGGAAACCGGCAGAGGCAGGATCACCACGTCCGATGACGCCGCCTCCCCCAGCGCCGCCTCATCTGCCCGGCCAACTCCCCAGAGGAACACCGGGTGTCCGTCCCGCCGCAGAAGTTCCGCCAGACGCAGTTGGCGCCGATCGCCTCCCAGGATGGCATAGGTTCTCTCCATCGCTCCATTCCCCCTCTGCCACCATGGTATGCCGGCCGCGGTCCAGGGTGACAAAGCGCCCCGGACGCACTGGTCCGGAGCGCTTTGCCGCAGCCTGATTCCTGTTCACTTCTCTCCGCACAGCTCCCGCAGGCGGGCAATCTCTTTTCCGTGCCCCGCGTCGTCGTTGGGCGTCTCCAAAAGGAAGGGGAGCCCGGAGAGCTTGGGGTGGGTGATGAGCGCGGCGAAGAATGCCTCCCCCAGCGTCCCCTCCCCGATGCGGGCGTGACGGTCTTTCCTGGCCCCCGGCGGGTTCATGCTGTCGTTGATATGGATGGCCCGGAGACGCTCCAGACCGACCACCCGGTCAAATTCCTCCAGCACGCCGTCCAGGTCGCTGCGGATGTCATATCCCCCGTCCGACATGTGGCAGGTGTCCATACACACGCCGATCCTGTCCCGGCAGTCCACCTGGTCGATAATGGCCCGCAGTTCCTCGAACCGGCCGCCGATCTCGGTGCCCTTCCCAGCCATGGTTTCCAGCAGTACCACCGTCCGCTGTTCCGGACGGATTACGGCGTTGAGCATGGCGGCAATCTGGGCGCAGCCTGCCTCCATCCCCTGCCCCACATGACTTCCAGGGTGGAAGTTGTAGTAATTCCCCGGCAGATGCTCCATCAATTCCAGGTCCCCGGCCATCATTTCAGCGGCCAGATTCCGGATACCCGCATCCTTTGAGCAGGCGTTCATGATATACGGGGCGTGGGCCACCACCGGGCCGAAGGCGCGCGCCTGCAGCAACTCCCGCAGCTTTCCCAGGTCCTCCGCGTCCAGGGGCTTGGCCCTGGCCCCCCGGGGATTGCGGCAGAAAAACTGAAAGGTGTTGGCGCCGATCTTCAGGGCGGTCTGTCCCATTTTGTAAAATCCGGTGGCGCTGGACAGGTGGGCGCCAATATAATGGTTCACAGCAGTTTCTCCTTTACATACAGCAGGAGCATCTCCCGCTCATTAGGCAGCTTTCCCTCCACCACCTGATCCAGCAGGGCATCCAGCGCCTTCCCAACCGCCGGTCCGGAGAGGCCGAGCGCAAGCAAGTCGTTTCCCTTTACAGAGAGCTGTTTCAGGGAAAAACATTGCTCCTCCTGGAGCACCAGGTCCAGCATCTGCTCCAGCTGAGCGATGTGGCTCTGCCGTCCCAGATAGTCCGGATGCTGGGCCAGATTGTCCCCCCGCTTGACCTGCAGCAGCCGCCGCAGGTTCTCCTCCCCCAGCGCGCGCAGCTGCCGGCGGATGCCCTTTTCCGTGAGGGGAACCTCCACATCGTGGCAGCGCACCAGCAGTTCAACGGCATCACTGGTGTGCCGGTCCAGCCGCAGGCGCCGGCACACCCGGCGGGCGATCTCCGCGCTGACGCGGCCGTGGCTGTAAAAATGGCCGACACCATTTTCGTCCAGCGAGAACGTCTCCGGTTTCCCCAGGTCGTGGAGCAGCAGCGTATAGCGCACCACCGCATCCGCCGGCGCCGCCGCCATCGCCCGGACGCTGTGCTCCCAGACATCGTAGCAGTGGTGGGGATTGCGCTGGTCAAAACCGACGGCCGGGGCGATCTCGGGAATCACCACCGCGAGCACATCAGCATACTCCAGCAGGACGTCCAGGGCAAAGGGACCGCAGATGAGCTTTGTCAGTTCCGCCGCAATGCGCTCGGCGGCGATCTCCTCCAGCCCCTCCCGGCGGCGGTGGAGGGCCTGGGCGGTGAGCGCATCCACCTCGAGGCCCAGCGTCGCGGCAAAGCGCAGCCCGCGCATAACCCGCAGGGCGTCCTCCGTCAGCCGCTGGTCCGGCTCCCCCACACAGCGCAGCACCGCGCGCTCCAGGTCTTCCCGCCCGCCGAAGGGGTCAATCAGACCGCCGCGGCGGTCCATGGCCATGGCGTTGATGGTGAAATCCCGCCGGGACAGGTCCTCCTCCAGCGAGGAGGTGAATTCCACATGGTCCGGATGGCGGCTGTCCAGGTACTTCCCGTCCCGGCGGAAGGTGGTGACCTCAAAGTCTCGTCCGTCCAGACGGACCGTCACCGTTCCGTGCTGTAATCCGGTGGGCCGCGCGTCCGGCGCAAACAGTTCCATCACCCGCTCCGGGCGGGCGGAGGTTGCCGCGTCCCAGTCCTGCGGCTGCCGCCCCATCAGCAAATCCCGCACGCATCCCCCCACCAGGAACGCGGCAGATCCCGCCTGCTCCAGGCGTGTGAGCAATTCATGGACTTGTCTGGGAAAATCCGGCATGGGACTGTCTCCTTTGTGGGGATTGGCATTATAATCCTGCTAAAATCTGGGCAAAATAGCCCCGCTATCATGGTCAGGTTACCAATTGCATATTGCTATGGTTCATATTATAATATTTTAGTTGTAAAAAAGCAAATACCGGCGGATTTCCGCCGTTTTTGGAGGAACATCTATGGGTTCCAGCATCCAAGCGTATTTTCATTCCGGGAAGCGGGTCCATCTGTGCGGCATCGGCGGCGTCTCCATGTCTCCCCTGGCGGAGGTACTGCACAGCATGGGCCTTCAGGTCCAGGGCAGCGACATGCAGGACAGCGCCGCCGTGGAGCGCCTCCGCTCCCTTGGCATCCCGGTGACCGTGGGCCATGCGGCCCAGTCGGTGGAGGGGGCGGATTTTCTGATCCGCACCGCCGCCGTCCACGACGACAATCCCGAGATCCGGCATGCCCGGGAGATTGGGATTCCCGTCTTTGAGCGCGCGGAGGCCTGGGGCGCCATCATGCGGGGCTATCGCAACGCCCTGTGTATCGCGGGCACCCACGGCAAGACCACCACGACCTCCATGGCCACCCACATCTTCATGGCCGCCGGGGCCGACCCCACCGTGATGATCGGCGGGACCCTTCCCATGCTCCACAGCGGCTACCGGGTGGGGGCCGGGGACACCATTATACTGGAGTCCTGCGAATACTGCAACTCTTTTCTCCACTTCTTCCCCACCGTGGCGGTGGTGCTGAATGTGGAGGCGGACCATCTGGATTTCTTCAAGGACCTCCAGGATGTGGAGCATTCCTTCCGCCGGTTTGCCCAGCTGGTGCCGGAGAGCGGATATGTGGTGGCCAACGCCGACGATCCCGGCGCCATGGAGGCGCTGGCGGGCCTCTCCCTCTTCACCTTCGGTGTGAAGCGCGCGGCCGACAGCCGGGCGGAAAACATCCAGTGGGAAGGCGGTCTTCCCGCCTTCGATGTGGTGGTCCGCGGCAAGCCGTACTGCCATGTGGAACTGCAGGTGGGCGGGATGCACAACGTGATGAACGCTCTGGCCGCCGCCACCGCGGCCTTTGTGCTGGGCATCCCGGGGAAAGCTGTCAGCGAGGGACTGGCCTCCTTCACCGGAGCCGGCCGGCGCTTTGAGTACAAGGGCGCCTACCATGGCGCCAAAATCTACGACGACTACGCCCACCACCCCGGGGAGCTCCACGCGCTGTTTCAAATGGCGCGGAGCCTTGGGTATCAGCGGATCATCTGTGCCTTTCAGCCCCATACCTACAGCCGGACCAAGGCGCTCTTTGACGACTTTGTCCGGGAGCTCAGGGCCGCGGACGTGGTCCTGCTGGCCGAGATCTACGCCGCCCGGGAGAAAAACACCATCGGCATCTCCTCCAAGGACCTGGCCGGGGAGCTGCCGGGAGCGATCTATTGTCCCACCCTCGCGGATGTCACCCGGCATCTGCGGGAGCTGGCACGGGACGGCGACCTGATTGTGACCGTCGGCGCCGGAAACATCTACACGGCGGGGGAAGCCCTGCTGCGATAAAACGGAGGAATTCCCATGAGCACAATGACCATTTCCCGCATCTACACCACAGTTCCCGACGACGGCTGCACCTCCGTTCAGCAGGAGGTCCTGCACCTGCTGGAGCGGCTCCACATTCCCTACCAATATGTGGAGCACGACCCCGCCGACACCATGGAGGACTGCCGGGCCATCAGCGAGGCGCTGAACGTGGCTGTGTGCAAGAATCTGTTTCTCACCAACCGCCAGCAGACCCAGTTCTATCTCCTGTGCATGCCGGCGGATAAGCCCTTCAAGACCAAGGACCTCTCCGCCCAGATCGGCTCGGCCCGTCTGAGCTTTGGCTCGGCGGAACAGATGGAGGAGCTTCTGGGGGTCACGCCGGGCTCGGCCTCCGTCCTGGCGCTGATGAACGACAAGGACAACCGGGTGCAGCTGCTGCTGGACCGGAGCACCTATCAGGCGGCCTATTTCGGCTGTCATCCCTGCCTCAACACCGGAACGCTGCGGATCGAGACATCGGACCTGCTCAATCTGTTTCTGCCCCACGTGGGGCACAAGGCTGTGATCGTGGATCTGCCGGAGGCGGTGTAACTTCGGCGCTGTGCCCGGCCGGGACGGCTTGCTCGTCCCGGCCTTGCTCTGTCCCGTCCGGCGCCGGGAGGAACGCGCCATTGACAAGGTCTTCCAATCTGCGTATACTGACCACAGTCTTCGCAATTCTTTTACCAGGAGGATGGCCCCATGGGAGAGGTACAGGTCTATTCCCTGCGGATCAACCGGGAGCTCAGCGGAACGGAGCGCTCGGCTCTGCTGGAAATTCTGCCCTACAGCCGGCGGCAGCGGCTGCTGCGCACCCGGGAGGACAAACAGATCCAGGCGCTGTGCGCCTACGGAGCGCTTCACCTGGCGCTTCAGCGCCAGTACGATTTCTTCGGCTTTCCGCCCATCGCCATCGCCGAGGGTGGGAAGCCCTATTTCCCCGATTATCCCGCCATCCAGTTCAACCTCAGCCATACCGACGGCGCTGTGGTATGCGCCCTCAGCGACACGCCGGTGGGAGTGGACCTGGAGCGGAGCCGTCCCCCCGCGGACACGATTCTCCACTACTACCACTTCACAAAGGGACAGGATTTCTGGGAGATGTGGGTCCACCGGGAGGCTGTGGCCAAGTACCACGGCAGGGGGTTTGCCGCCCTGACCCGGTGGGACGAGGGGCTGGAGAAGGGCGTTACCTGCCGACCTTTGGTCCTGCTGGAGGGGTATTACGCCGCCCTGGCCACCGGCGCTCCCCTCCCCTGCTCGATCCACAGCGTGGATGTGGACGAGATCGTCCTGGCCGCCCAGAGACGCTGACGCGGGGCGCTCCGGCAGTCGGCCCTCCGGGTCTGCCCCGCCGACAAAAATTTTTTCAGAAAAAGAGGGATTTTTGATTTTACAGCGTATATAGTAGTAGTCGTGTCTTTTGCCTTGTGTCGCAGTGAGAAAAGGAGGTCGGCGGTGTGGCATTTCCCCAGCGTTTCCTGGATGAAGTCGTGGCGCGAAATGACATTCTGGACGTGGTATCCTCCTATGTGCATCTGACGAAAAAGGGCGGCAACTACTTCGGCCTGTGCCCCTTTCACAACGAAAAAACCGGCTCCTTTTCCGTCTCGCCGGACAAGCAGATCTTCTACTGCTTTGGCTGCAAAAAGGGCGGCGGCGTCATCAACTTCATTATGGAGGAGGAGAACCTCTCCTTTCCCGACGCGGTGCGTTTTCTGGCCAAGCGGGCCGGATTGGAGGTGCCGGAGGACACAGAGGACCGGGAGAGCACGCGCCTGCGCCAGCGGGTCCTCTCCCTCAATCGGGAGGCCGCCCGGTTTTACTACGCCAATCTCCAGCGCGCGGAGGGCGCGGCGGTGGCTGCCTATCTGGAGCGGCGGCAGATCAGCCGCAAGGTCGCCATGGATTTTGGCCTGGGCGCCTCGCTGGATGCGTGGGACAGCCTCATCACCGCTATGACCGCAAAGGGATTTACCAAGGCGGAGCTGCTGGCGGCGGGGCTGGCGGTGCGGAACAACCAGGGCCGGCTCTATGACAAGTTCCGCAACCGCCTGATGTTTCCGGTGATCGACGTGCGGGGCGACGTGGTGGGCTTTGGCGGCCGGGTGCTGGACAAGTCCGAGCCCAAATATATGAACACCCCGGAAACCATCACCTACAGCAAACGCCGGATTCTCTACGGCATCAACCTGGCCAAAAAGACCAAGCGCTCCAACTTCATTCTCTGCGAGGGAAACATCGACGTCATCACCCTCCACCAGGCGGGCTTTGACAACGCCGTGGCCTCCATGGGCACGGCCCTCACCACCGAGCAGACCCGGCTTCTCAGCCGCTATACCAAGGAGCTGGTCCTCTGCTACGACAACGACAACGCCGGGCGGACTGCCACCCAGAAGGCCATCGACCTTTTGAACAATTCCGAGTTCACCGTGAAGGTCCTGAACATCCCCAACCGCATTGTGGACGGGCAGCCGGTGAAGCAGGATGTGGACGACTTTATCAAGAACCGCGGCGCCGCCGCCTTTGAGCGGCTGCTCAGCGGCAGTGAAAACCATATCGAGTATCAAATGGAGGCTGTAGCCGCGAAATACGACCTGCGGGACGACGAGCAGCGCGTCGCCTACGCCGAGGAGGTCAGCGCGCTTCTCGCGGGGCTGGACAGCGCGGTGGAGCGGGAGATCTACACCGGACGGGCCGCGGAGCGGGCGGGCTTCTCCCGGGAGGCTCTGCAGCTGGAGGTGCAGCGGGCCGCCAGGCGAAAGCACGGGAAGGAGCGGCGGGAGCGGCAGCGCCGGGAGATGAATCCCGCGGCCGCCCTGCAGCCGACTGAGCGCTCCATCCGCTACAGCGACATCCACTCCGCCATGGCCGAGGAGGGCGTCATCCGTCTGCTGCTCCTGGACAACGCCCTGGCCGACCGCTGCGCCGCGCTGCGGCCGGAGGAGTTCTCCTCCCCGCTGCTGGGCAGGATCTATGGGCTGCTCCTGTCCTGTCACGCCTCCGGGCGCCCGATGCAGATCAGCGCCCTGGCCGGCGCGCTGGACAGCGAGGAGATGAACCACCTCACCGGCATTCTGCAGCGGCCGGAGTCCGTTGCCAACGGACCACAGGCGCTGAGCGATTACATAACGGTCATCCGGGACGCCTGCCAAAAGCGGCAGGGCGCCGGCGGCCTGGACCCGCTTCTGGCCGCCAGAGA
>CALXDE010000233.1 GCA_944386965.1 uncultured Oscillospiraceae bacterium | reverse complement strand
TGCCGAAGTAGTTGCCCTTCTGCAGGGCGGCGCGGCAGTCCTCGGCGCTCATCTTGCCCTTGCGCAGCTCCACCATCTTCTCCACCATCTCGTCCATCTTGTCATAGGTGGCCGGGTCGATGATGGTCGCCTTGGAGATATCGAAGCCGTTCTTCTCGGCCGCGGCCTTCACTTCCTCCACGCTGCCCACCAGGATCACGTCCATCAGGTCCTCCTGGATCAGGCGGGCGGCGGCCTCCTGGATGCGCTTGTCCGGACCCTCGGTAAAGACGATGGTGCGGCGGTCCTTTTTGAGAATGTCAATGAGTTTTGTAAACATGGGATTGTTACCTCCTGCCTTCCGGCACAAATTTCCTGCCTCCAGTGTACCACGACTTGCCCGCTGATTCAACAATAAATGTGCGGATTTTTGTGAAATCCACCACGATATCTTGGGGTTGACGCTGAGAGAAAAAAAGTGTATCATAGGGGCAGCGAGGTTGTAACTATTTGTAACCTTTTTGGAGAGAGAAATCCGCCGGCGCTTCGGGCCGGCATCCTGGTCCCCGCGGGGAAATACAAAAAGAACAGATAGAAGGGATCGTGCCTATGAATAAACAACCCAATCAGGAGAGACAGGAAAACCGCCGGCGCCGGGAGAAGTTCCCGGAGTCCAACCGGTTTTGGACCCAGATTCGCATTTTGCTGGGGGCCCAGGCGCCCCTGCTGGCCTCCCTGCTGCACCGGCGGCGGCTGCATGTGCGGGGCCGCCTGGCCGCCGCGGGGGACAAGTGCCGCGCCGCCGTGGGGCGCCGGCGTCTGAGCGCGCCGGTCTTTCTGGCCGGGGCGGCGGTCATCGCCGTGCCGGTGGTGTTCTTCTCCCTGTTCACCTGGGGCACCACGGTGCTCTACGACGGACAGGAGCTGGGCACCGTGGCCACGGCCAGCGCCGCGGACACCGCCGTGGCGGAGGTGGAGCAAGAGCTCAGCGGCGTGCTGGGGGACAGCTTCACCCTGGATCAGTCCATGGTGTCCTATTCCAACGGCCTGGTGAGCCGGCGCAGCGTGGTGGACCCCCAGACCGTGGAGTCCAACCTCAGCGACGAGCTGGATCTCGCCACCTACGCCTACTCCCTGTATGTAGACGGGGAGTGCATCGGCTCCAACGAGAGCCAGGAGGCGCTGGAGGCCCTGCTGGACCAGATCCGCGCCCCCTATCTCAATGAGAACACCCAGTCCATCGAATTTCTGGAGGATGTGGAGATCCGGGGGGGCTATGTGGCCAAGGAGGATCTCACCAGCCTGGGGGACATCGTCCTCAAGCTCAACGCCACCAAGTCCGGCGAGGTGGTCTACACCGTCCAGGCCGGCGACATCTGGGGCCGCATCGCCAACAGCTATGGCATGACCACCAGCGAGCTGGCGGAGCTGAACCCGGGCTTCGACGTCAACAAGATCCAGATCGGCGACCAGATCCTCATCAGCAACGCCGTGCCCTATCTCACCATCCAGGTCACCCAGTACGAGTACTACGAGGCGGACATCCCCTATGACATCGAGTACATCGACGACGACTCCATGTGGGAGGGCGACACCAGCGTGGTGAGCAAGGGCGTCTACGGCAAGGCCGACACCACGGCCCTGGTCACCTATGTCAACAGCGAGGAGACTCAGCGCGACATCGTGGAGCAGACCGTCACCAGCGAGCCTGTCAGCGAGGTGCAGAAGCGGGGCACCGCGCCCCGGCCCACCTGGGCCCCCACCGGCTCCTTCCGCTGGCCCACCAATGGCACCATTTCCTCCCGGTACGGCTCCCGCTACATCTTCGGCGGCAGCGACTGGCACGACGGGCTGGACATCGCCAACAGCGTGGGCACGGACATCGTGGCGGCTGACGGCGGCATCGTCACCTACGCCGGGTGGATGAGCGGCTACGGCTACCTGGTCCGCATCGACCACCAGAACGGGTACGAGACATACTATGGCCACAACAGCAAGCTCCTGGTGAGCGTGGGCGACAAGGTCTTCAAGGGCCAGCACATCGCGGAGATGGGCGCCACCGGCCGGGTCACCGGACCCCACTGCCACTTCGAGGTGCGCTACAACGGCCAGACCAAGAACCCGCTGAACTACCTGCCGTAATCCTGGCCGGACACAGCCGGGGAGGACAAACCGTCCTCCCCGGTTTTTTGCGCCTCCCCGGCAGGGTCTGCCGGTATCCGCCAGGGAAAAGGGGGCGGCCCGCCCCGGGGAGGGGGAACTCCTTCCGCCCGGCGGGGGATTGTTTTTTTCCCCAAAAGACGGTATGATAAAATCAACAGATTTCGCCCCAAAGGAAGGAGAACTGCCATGGATACGCTGGACTTTCTGCCTGTGAGCCTGGAGGACATGCACAACCGGGACTGGTGGTACTACGACTTTCTGCTCGTCACCGCCGACGCCTATATCGACCACCCCAGCTTCGGCGCGGCCATCATCGCCCGGGTGCTGGAGGCTGAGGGCTTCCGGGTGGCGGTTTTGGCCCAGCCGGACTGGCACAGCGCCCAGGCGTTCCGCGCCATGGGCAGGCCCCGGTACGGGGTGTTCATCGGCGGGGGGAACATCGACTCCATGGTGGCCCACTACACCGCCGCCAAAAAGCGCCGGTCCTCGGACGCCTACAGCCCCGGAAACAAGATGGGCCTGCGCCCCGACCGGCCCACCATCGTCTACTCGAACCGGGCCCGGGAGGCGTTTCCGGGCCTGCCCATCGTCATCGGCGGGCTGGAGGGGAGCCTGCGCCGCTTCGCCCACTACGACTACTGGGACGACGCCGTCCGCCGCTCCATCCTCCTGGACGCGGGGGCGGACCTCCTGGTCTACGGCATGGGGGAGCGGGCCACGGCCCGGATCGCCCGGCGCCTGGCCAGGGGCGAGGACGTGAAATCCCTCACCGACATCCCCGGCACGGCCTGGTTCTCCCACGAAAAGGTCTGCGCCTTTGACGCGGTGGAGGTGCCCTCCTTCGAGGCGGTGCGGGACAATAAGCGGGACTATGCCCTGGCTACGAAGATCGAGTACGAGGAGCACGACGCCGTCCGGGGGAAAGGCATCATCCAGCCCCACGGGAGCGGGTATCTCATCGTCAATCCCCCGGCCATGCCCTTGAACCGGCAGGAGCTGGACCGGGTGTACGCCCTGCCCTTCGCCCGGGAGGTCCACCCCATGTATGAGGCTCAGGGGGGCGTGGCGGCCATTGAGGAGGTGCGCTTCTCCGTGGCCCACAACCGGGGGTGCTTCGGGGGGTGCAACTTCTGCTCCCTGGCCTTCCACCAGGGGCGGATGGTCACCTCCCG
>CALXDE010000232.1 GCA_944386965.1 uncultured Oscillospiraceae bacterium | reverse complement strand
GCGGAGATCCCGTAGACAATGCCGAAGTTCACCGCCTTGGCCGCCCGGCGCATGGCCGGCGTCACATCCTCCGGCGAAACGCCGAACACCTGGGACGCGGTGATGGTGTGGATGTCCTCCCCGCTCCGGAATGCTTCGATCATGTGCTGATCCCCGGAGATGTGGGCCAGGAGCCGCAGCTCGATCTGGCTGTAATCCGCGTCCACCAGCACCTTCCCCGGCGCGGCCACAAACATCCGCCGCAGCTGGCTGCCCAGCTCCGTCCGGGTGGGGATGTTCTGGAGGTTGGGCTCCGTGGAGCTCAGGCGCCCGGTGGCGGTAACGGTCATCTGGAAGCTGGTGTGGATGCGCCCGTCGGGGGCGATGACCTTCAAAAGGCCGTCCACATAGGTGGACTTGAGCTTGGTATACTGCCGGTACTCCAGCACCTCCCCCACGATGGGGTGGTAGCCCCGGAGCTTATCCAGCACATCGGCGTTGGTGGACCAGCCGGTCTTGGTCTTTTTCCCCGCGGGCAGGCCCAGCCGGTCAAAGAGCACCTCCCCCAGCTGCTTGGGGGAATTGATGTTGAAAGCCCCGGCGTAGGTGTAGATTTTCTGCTCCAGGTTGTCGATGGCGGCGGTGAGGACCTCCCCCATCTCCTGGAGGGCCCTGGCGTCCACCTGAAACCCGGCCAGCTCCATCTCCGAGAGGACCCGGCACAGGGGCAGCTCCGCCCGCTCAAAGAGCGCCCGGACGCCCATGGCGTCCAGCTTGGGAGACAGCTTCTGATACAGTCCCTCCACCGCCGCCGTGTGGCCCATCCAGGCCCCCAGGGCCTCCGGGTCCTCCCCCATGCCGGTAAACGCGCCGTCGGCCAGATAGCTGGCCTTGGGCACCTCCTGGCCCAGCCAGGAGATACTCAGACGGTTCAAGTCATAGTGTCCGGCGGTGGCGTCCAGCAGGTAGCCCGCCAGGGCTGTGTCAAAGAGGAAGCCCTCCGCCGGAAAGCCCTCTGAGAGCAGTTCCCGGGTCAGGTCCTTCACCTCGTGGGAAACTTTGGGAATCTCCGGGGAGAAAAACGCGCGGAGGAAGTCGTTGTACCCCTCCAGGCGGCCGGGGAGGAACACGGCGGCTCTGCCGCCGGCCTTCCCATCTCCCCACTCCACGCAAACCCCCTCCAGATGGGGGAGAGTCAGACAGGACACATGGTCCCGCCCCCGCCAGATGCCAAGCAGTTCCTCCGCCCGGCGCCAGTCCGTGACGATCTCACTCTCGCAGGCGCCCACAACAACAGGCTCCTCCGCCGGGGCGCTCCCTCCCTCCCCGGTGAGGCCCAGCTTCTCAATGAGCTTGGTAAACTCCAGGCGCAGAAACACCTGGTAGAGCTCCGGCTTTGCCGGCCGGCGAAGGTTCTCCTCCGGGGCGAAGTCCAGGGGCGCGTCGGTGACGATGGTGGCCAGGCGATAGCTCATCTCCGCCATCTCCCGGCCCTCCTGCAACTTTTTAATGGCCGCGGGCTTGGCGTCGATGTCCGGCAGCAGACGGTAGATCTCCTCCACCGAGGCATACTTCTGAATCAGAGCCATAGCGGTCTTCTCCCCGATGCCCTTCACGCCGGGGATGTTGTCGCTGGCGTCCCCCATGAGGGCCTTCAGGTCCACCATGTGGATGGGGGCGAAGCCGTAATCCGCCTGGAAAGCCTCCTCGGTCATGTCCTTGGTGGTGGTCTGCCCCACGCGGGTGGACACCAGCTTGACTCTGGTGCGGCCCGTGATGAGCTGCAGACTGTCCCGATCCCCGGTGACCACCACGCAGTCCCACCCCGCCCCCTCGCAGCGGCGGGAGATGGTGCCGATGAGGTCGTCGGCCTCGTACCCGGCCAGTTCGTAGCGGGGCACGTCCATGGCGTCCAGCACCTCTTTGAGCAGGGGCATCTGCTGGGCCAGTTCCTCGGGCATGCCCTTGCGCTGGGCCTTGTACCCCTCGTAGGCAAGGTGGCGGAAGGTGGGCTCCCGCCGGTCAAAGGTCACGCACAGCGCCTCGGGCCGCTCCTCCTCCAGCAGGCGCTGGAGGGTGGTGACAAAGCCGTAGACGGCGTTGGTGTACAGTCCGTCCTTGGTGGTCAGGGGACGGATGCCGTAAAAGGCGCGGTTGACGATGCTGTTGCCGTCCAGGACCATCAATTTCATGGGTTTTTCCTCCAAATCTCAGTGCATAGCAGTTCAATGATATAGTATACCTCTTTTTTCCGGTGAAAACAACCTCGATTTGGAAAGTTTCCCCGCTCTCTGGCGCGCAGACGCGGACAGGCGGGGCGCGCAAGCGTCCCGCCTGTTCTATCAGCTCTCCTGCTCTGTCTCCGTCTCCTCCGCGGGCCGGAACTGGATCTCCGCCACCGGCACCTGCCCGAAGGTTTCACAGGGTTCTCCGTCCACCAGCAGCTGAATCTCATCCACATCGCCCCAGCTGTAGACGGTTTTGGCAATGGACCAGAGGATCAGGCGCTGCTCCTCCGCGCTCTCCGGCAGCAACGTCAGCACATCCGCCGTCAGGCTCAGGGTGCAGACCCGGTCCTCCACCCGCACGCCGCTGAACTCGAACCCCTCGGGGATCACGGCGCGCAGCTCCCACTCCTGGGGGCCCTCCAGCAGCGCCTCCATGGCGCTCTCCGGCAGACTCTCCCCCTCGTATACCTCCAGCGTCCGCTGCTCCGCCGCCAGCGCTCCGCTCTCATCCACAAAGTACAGCTCCACGCTCACCGTCTCGATCACGTCGTCCATGGTGCTCAGCAGCACGTCCTGCTCCATCAGCACCTGGTCGGCCCGGTAGGAGAGCTCCTGACCCTCGGCGGTGATGGTCACCGAGGCGATCTCCTCCAGCTGGGTCAGCGAGAGGGTGACGCAGTAGTCCGCCAGGCTCAGCTGGATGCCGGTAAGTCCGGCGTACCGCCGGCTGAAGTCCACATAGGCCCTGCGGCCCTGGATCGTGACATCCCTCAGCTCGATCCCCTCCCAGAGGCCGCCGCCGGCGAGGATCTCCTCCACCACCGCCGCGGCCCGCTCCTCCACGGAGGCGTCCTCCGCCACATCCAGATCCATCCGTCTGGGGACGATGGCATCCGCTCCGGCGGCGCTCTGGGGGTCCGCCAGGAGGTAGAGCAGATAATCCCCCTCGTTCTCCTGCTGCCGCCGCCCGCATCCGCAGACAGCCAGCGCCAGCGCGGCCGCCAGCCCTGCCGCGATCCACCGCCTCATGTCTCTCCCTCCTCCGCCAGGGGCATCTCGATGGCGAAAATCGTGCCGCCGCCCACCCGGTGGTCAGCCTGGATGCTGCCGCCCCGGCGGCGGATGGTATCCCGGACAATGGAGAGTCCCAGCCCCGTGCCGCCGGCGGCCCGGGAGCGGGCCTTGTCCACCCGATAGAAGCGCTCGAACACGTGGTCCAGGTCCGCGTCCGGAATGCCGATGCCGTTGTCCTCCACCGTGATGTAGGCGGTGGTGTCATCCGCGGTCACCATCACCCGGACAAAGCCCCCGTCGGTGTTGTACTTGATGGCGTTTTCCACCAGGTTGTAGAGCACCTGATGGAGCTCCCCCTTGGTGGCCCGAACCCAGCAGGGCCGCTCCACGCTCACCTCCAGGGCGATATGCTTGTCGTCGGCCAGCAGGCGCAGGGAACGGCACACCCGCTGCACCACCGGCCACACCTCCACGCTCCCCGCCTCCTCCGCCACGCCGCTGTCCAGGCGGGTCAGGCGCAGCAGGTCCTCGGTGATGTTGCTCAGCCGCTCGGCCTCCTGGCCGATATCCATTACAAACTCCCGCACCATATCCGCGTCCATGTCCTGGGCCTGGAGGATGGAGTCAGAGAGCAGGCGGATGGTGGACAGCGGCGTCTTCAGCTCATGGGACGCGTCGGACACAAAGCGGCGGCGGGCCTCCTCGGTGACTTGCAGGCGGCCGGTGAGATCGTTGAACTCGTCGGCGATCTGGGCGATCTCATCGTGGCCGCCCACGGCGGCCCGGTAGTTGTAGGACCCCTCCCGCACGCCCCGGATGGCGGTGAGCAGTTCCTCGATGCGGGCGGTGAGCAGCTTGCTGAGCAGCACCGACAGCGTCAGCACCGCCGCGCCGATGCCCAGAGAGATGCTCAGCAGGCTCATCTGCATGTTCCGCAGCAGCTCCCCCTGCTCCACGTCGTACTCATAGACAAAGACCGCGCCGATGATCTCGTTGCGGTAGACCACCGGCACCGCCGCCCGGGAGCGGAAGGCCTCCTCCCGGTAGGAGGCATACACCGCGTCGTTCCCCTCCAGGGCCTGTACCAGCTCCGTGTAAAAGGCGTAGTATCCCGTGGCATTGCCCACCTCCCGGGTGTCATAGAGGATTTTCCCGGAAGCGTCGGTGATAATGGCCCGGGATACCGCGCCGAACTCCCCCACCGAGAGCGCCTGGGTCACGTTTTCCTCCGTCAGGGTGTCCAGCCCGGCCAGAGCGGCGGCCATGGTATCGGCGCTGCCCATAAGGGCGCTGCCCTTGGTGGAGAAGATCATGTCCCGGGCCCGGATCAGCGGATAGGTGTTCAGCAGCACCAGCACCCCCAGGATCACCAGGATGTAGCTGAGGCCGATCTTCAGCTGCAGGCTCATCTTACCCCTTAAAATAGTAGCCCACTCCCCATTTGGTCATGATATACGCCGGCTCGGCCGGGTTGTCCTCCAGCTTCTCCCGCAGGCGCCGGATGTGGACGTCCACCGTCCGGTAATCCCCGGCATAGGAGTAGCCCCACACCACGTTCATCAGGTTCTCCCGGCTGTAGACCCGGCGGGGGTTTTTCATCAGCAGCTCGATGAGGTCGTACTCCTTGGCCGTCAGCTCCACCACCTCGCCGTGGCGCAGGGCGATGCGCTGATCCGTGTCCAGCGTCAGGCTGCCGATGGTGATGGTGTTCTCCTTCCGCGCCCCCTGGCTGCCGCCGGCGCGGCGGAGCATGGCCCGGATGCGGGCCTTGAGCTCCAGGATGTTGAAGGGCTTGGTGATGTAGTCATCCGCCCCGCACTCAAAGCCGATGATCTTGTCGGTATCCTCGCCGCGGGCGGTGAGCATGATGATGGGCACATTGGAAAATTCCCGGATCTTCATGCAACACTCCAGCCCGTCGATCTCCGGCATCATCAGGTCCAGAATGATCAGGTCATACTTGTTGTTTTTCGCCAGCTCCAGGGCGGTCCCGCCGTCGTAGGCGGTTTCCACCTCATACCCCTCGTTCTCCAGGTTGAACTTGATCCCCTTGACCAGGAGCTGTTCGTCGTCCACTACCAATATTTTCATTCCACCGTATCCTCCAAAACAATCTGATCCCGCAGCCCGTCCAGCACCGATTCCCCGATGCCGCTGACGGCCAGCAGATCCTCCGCCGCGGTAAAGGGGCCGTGCTCCTCCCGATAGGCGATGATCCGCCCCGCCAGGGCCGGACCGATCCCCGGCAGCACGTCCAGTTCCTCGGCCGTGGCGGTATTGACGTTCACCGGCAGCGCCGACTCCGGCACCACCGGCTCCTCCGCCCGCTCCCGGGTGGTGATGGTGTAGGTCCCGGCGTCGCCCTCCACGTCCGAACGCTCCGCCAGCAGCGTCATCAAAACCAGGAACAGCGCCGTGAGAATCAGGAGCCCATATTCCGTTTTCGTCAAAAATCTACTGTTTTTCACACTTACAGTTGAACTCCCGTTTGATCTTTGTTATACTATATCTGTATCGTCCTTTTCCGGGCAGCGGCGGAGCGCCGCCGAAATCGCGCCGGACTGGAACACTTCTCTGCCGACAGCAAGCACGATTGCTTATAGTATACCATACATACACGGAGCATGCCATGAAAAATCGCCGCTTTTTTTCTCTTTTTTTTGCCCTGCTGATATTGTGCACCGCTCTCCTGCCGCCCCAGGCCATGGCCGCGGAGGAAGATGAGGAGGCCGCGGAACCCATCCCCGAGATCGCCGTGGATGCCAAGGCCGCCCTTCTCATCGATCCCACCACCGACGAGGTGCTCTATGAGCTGAACATTCACGAACAGCTCTACCCCGCCAGCCTGACCAAGGTCATGACCTCCCTGCTGGTGCTGGAGGCCATCGACGCCGGACAGCTCACCATGGACCAGGTGCTGACCGCCTCCGCCTCCGCGGTGGACCTGCCCTATGACGCCAGCACCGCCGGCATGGAGGAGGGGGAGCAGATGACGGTGGAGCAGCTGCTCTACTGCATTCTGGTGGTGTCCGCCGCTGACGCCTGCAATGTTCTGGCGGAGGCCGTCTCCGGCTCCATCGACGCCTTTGTGGAGCGGATGAACACCCGCGCCGGGGAGCTGGGGTGCGAGGACACCCATTTCGCCAACCCCCACGGCTACCACGACGACCAGCACTACAGCACCGCCTGGGATCTGTACCTCATCACCCGGGCCGCCCGGGAACACGAAACCTTCAACACCATCGTGGCCACCGGGCGCTTCGAGGTGCCGGCCACCAATCTCAGCGACCGGCGGATCTACTATACCACCAACTACCTGCTCAACGGCTACCGCAACGGCGATTACGTCTACAGCGCCGCCAACGGCATCAAGACCGGCAACACCTCCAATGCAGGGTACTGCCTCATCGCCAGCGCCGCCAAAAACGGGCGCAGCCTTTTGAGCGTGGTGCTGGGCGCGGAGCGGGTGGAGCTGGATACCGGGGGGTACCGGGTCATGAGCTTCTATGAGACGATCCGCCTGTTCGACTGGGGCTTCGACTACTTCACCCGCCGCACCATTCTGGACACCGCGGAGCCGGTGGCGGAGCTGGATGTGGCGCTGTCCAGCGTTGACCACATCACGGTGCACCCGGCCTATGAGGTGGAGCGGCTGCTGCCCAACAACCTCACCGCCGAGGATCTGCGCCGCCAGACCTCCTTCCCCAGCAAGGTTGTGGATGCCCCCATCTCCGAGGGCGACGTGCTGGGGGAGATCACCCTCTCCTATGGGGACACGGTGTACGCCACCGTGCCGCTGCTGGCCTCCAATGATGTGGAGGCCTCCCGGCTGCTGGTGTTCCGGCGGGACGCGCTGGAGTTCCTCGCCAAGAAGAGCGTGCGCGTCGCCGCCATCGCGCTGGTGGTGGTGGTTTTGCTGGTGGTGCTGTGGCTGCGCTCCCCCTTGCGCCGCAACCGGCGCTACGGCAAGGTTACCCACTCCAGCGCCAATCGCCGCTATCGGGGGCGGCGACATTGACAGCCGACAAACCCGCCCCGCCTCCCATCAATGGGAGGCGGGGCGGTTTTCTTCCGGGCGTCACTCCTTCAGCCGCGCGACCTCCTCCAGCCGCTGCGCCACGTCCAGCCGGGGGACACTCTGCGTCTCATGGAATTCCACAAATTTCAGCGCGTAGAGATCTCCCATGACATAGCGGTCCTCCGCCGGCTGATAAATGATGATGTAATCGTTTCCCACAGTGAACAGGATTCCCGGAACAGACACCGTGCTCTGGGTGCCCACCTGGAAAATCGCCACCACATAGTACCCCAGGTTCCGGGACAGCAGACTCCGCAGGGAGCCCTGATAGACCTCCGCATTGCTCAGTGGATTCTCCATCGCCTCCCTGCTCAGCGGATTCTGCATATCCAGGGTCCCCTGCTGCCGGATGCTCTCGGCGCTGTCTCCCCGGATCTCCTGATAGGTCACATGGTTGGGATTGGTGCGCGCCGGCGCGGCGGCTGCCGCCGTCTGCCGCGCGGGGACGTCGGGATAGCGGACTTCCTGGCTCCAGTCGGGGAATGCCGCCTCCTGGTCCATCCGATTCGTGCTGTTTTGTGCCATGGGGTCAAACACGCTCCTTTTTCAGGTTTGATAGTAGGCGTCGGTGGGATTGTAAAAGCAGTGGTCCCCGATGCGGATCTGGAGATAGCCGACGCCGCTGGGAAAATTCGGCCGGCAGTGTGGGCTGAAGGGGTTGTAGAACCAGAGGGACTGGGCCACATCGGACACCCGCCCGCCGCCGATGGCCCAGTCGGCGATCTGATAGTGGATCGCCTCCGGGCGCATGTTGTATATGTTCTGGGGGTTATAGGCGCCGTTTTCCGTCTCGCTGGCGCAGACGAACTGGCCGGGCTGGAAGATGATATTGCGGATGCTTCCCTGCCCGATCCGGGCATATTCCCCGCCGGCAGCGTGGACCCGGTTCATCACCACGCTGGCCACCGCGGCCATGCCTGTATTCCCCTCGCCGCCGGCCTCGCACTGGATCAGCCGCGCCAGCAGTTCTCGATCAGAATAGGCCATAGGTACTTCACACTCCTGCTCCCTATAGCCTATGCCGCTGCCGCCGCCGGAGTGCCTTATCGCCTTTCTCTTTGCCAGTCGGCCGCTCATGATCTCAAGCGCAGCGGAAATCCCCCGCTGGATCAGCAGGCAAGCGTTCCTCCCGTTCCCGGGGTGCCGTTTGCCTGAACGCCGCTGACGCATCGCCTCCGCTGCCTTTTATAAAAGAACAGCGTCCGAAAAGTCGCTCCGTGTCCATTCGATGGCGGACCGCGGGCACTGCCTTTTTAAGATAAGTAGTGATTTCAAGGAAAATTGAAAACCATTGGGGAAAATAGACAAAAAGGGTATGCCCTCCAGATGGGGCATACCCTTTTGCGCGCTGTTTGGTTGTGAGGAAGTCAGGCTTCCCACTCGCCCTTGTGCTCCTCCCACCACGCCGGGAACGCCGGGTCCTTCGGGGAGAGGGTGGGGGTAATTTTGTGTTTGAACCCGGAATTTCCACTTAAAGTAAAAGGAGCAATCGTATTAGAGCCGACGCCCAAATGGAAAAATTGCAACAGGGTATCTTTGTTCATCGTCCAGATTTTTCCGTGATAATTCGTCATAACATTATGTCGGTTCTCCAGAGAAGTACTAATGGAGTTGCTCTGATGATGTGCTGTCATTAGCTGACCATACAGATACCCAATGTTTTTCAGATTGTCCAGAAGGGCTTTCTTATCAAACACAATGGGATTAGAGTCCTCCGCATAGCCATGCTCCTTTTGATACAGCACACTTTTGATATACTCGGTGGTGCTGTCCGTTGCCAAACACCGATTGAAGATGGCCTGGACATTGGCCTCGTTCAAATCAAGCGGAGTAAATTCCGATTTTACTTCTTCTACAATGTCATCATCAAAAAAGCCCACAACACAAGCCCCCTGTCGCACCTTCAGCGGCGCAGAATTTCAGACAAGCCCATTATACCGACTGCCGCCCCAAAGCGCAAGGGTGGGGCGCAGGTTTTCTGTCTTCTGCCAAATAGCCCAGGCCGCTCCCCCCGTCAATGGTCCAGATAAACGGCCACAGCCGCCATTGACAGAGGGACCGCCCTTGGCTTTGCGGTCATCAAGGGGAGTACACCAGCTTGCGGCGTACTCCCCCTGTTTATGGTGGGGTGGAAATTTCACCTCGGCGTAAGGTAAGCCACACACCTGAAAGACAAAAATACCCGGTACTCACTTCATCGTGAGTACCGGGTATCTGTTCCCCTATCATGCGCTTTGTCTGTGGCGCAAGTCTGGCGTAAATCCGCTTTCCTTGACGCTGAAACCAAGTTGTTTCAAGGGCTTGCGGTATTGATCAATACATGCCGCCCATGTCGGGGTTCGCGGGGGCGGCAGGTGCGGGGGGCTTCGTCGTCGCGGATTTCACATCCCTCGCTTCGCCCTGGCGGGCAAAGCTCACTCATTCCATCGCTCCTCCTCTCCCGGCCAAACCCGCTTGCACCGGGCTTTGGCCGGGTCCCCGGGTCGGCCTCGCCGACAAGCCCCAGCCCGCAAAAAAGCCCGCGGCTCAAGGGCCGAGGGCTGTCGAACGGTTTGCTTAGTACATGCCGCCCATATCGGGGTTCGCGGGTGCGGCAGGTGCGGGGGGCTGGGGCTTGTCGGCTACCAGCGCCTCGGTGGTCAGCAGAGTGCTGGCGATGGAGGCGGCATTCTCCAGAGCGGAGCGGGTCACCTTGGTGGGATCCACGATGCCGGCGGGAATCATGTCGCAGTATGCCTCCTTGTAGGCATCGAAGCCGTAAC
>CALXDE010000231.1 GCA_944386965.1 uncultured Oscillospiraceae bacterium | reverse complement strand
GAGGACTGGCTGGAGGCACTGAAGGTCTATCTCCGGGACAACTTCCAGTTTGTCCACGACTACTGCGAGGAACACATCCCCGGTGTGAAGGCTCACATCCCTGACGCCACCTATCTCATGTGGCTGGACTGCCGTGGTCTTGGAATGAAACAGGACGCGCTGGTGAAATTCATGATCGAGAAGGCGGGCCTGGGCCTCTCCAACGGGACTGGCTTCGCCCCCAGCCTGGAGGGGTACATGCGTCTCAACGCAGCCTGCCCCCGGGCCACCCTGGAGCAGGCCATGAGGCAGCTGGAGGCCGCCGTCAAGGCTCTGTAAAGCGCACCGCCGTCTCCACACGAAAAGAGGGGAGCGAAATCTCAATGATTTCGCTCCCCTCTTCTTTTATCCTCTGCCATAGATCTGTGTACAGCGGGCGATCTTCTCGATCAGATCCTCGCTCAGCTCCCCGGGCAGCATACGCCAGCGCCAGTTGCCGGCGGTCGTGCCCGGCTCGTTCATCCGGCCCTCCGCCCCCAGCTCCAGATAGTCCTGCATCTGGGCGATAAAGGTCCCGGCCACGCTGCGCATCCCGGCACGGAGGACGGCCTGGTTAAGCGGCGTCCTCCGGCCAATCCCCAGGTACTCCCGGGCGTAGGCCAGGGTGGCCCGGTCGGCCTGCCGCTCCCACTGGAGGAGCGTCTCATTGTCGTGGGTCCCGGCGTAGCACACGCAGTTGGGGGTGTAGGTGTGGGGCAGATAGTTGCTGGGCTCCCGGGAGTCAAAGGCGAACTCCAGCACCTTCATCCCCGGAAGGCCCGACTCCTCCAGGAGCTTGTGGACCTCCGGCGTCAGGAACCCCAGATCCTCGGCAATAAAGCGCAGGTTGTTGAACCAGGTGGTCAGCACCCCCACCAGAGCCATACCGGGGCCCTTGCGCCAGCGGCCGTTGCGGGCGGTCTTCTCCCCAAACGGCACGGCCCAATAGCTCTCCAGACCCCGGAAGTGGTCGATGCGCACCACATCAAAGAGGCGGGATGCCCCCTCCACCCGGCGAATCCACCAGCCAAAGCCGTCCTTCTGCATCCGGTCGTAGTCATAGAGCGGGTTGCCCCACAGCTGCCCGTCAGCGGTGAAGTAATCCGGCGGCACGCCGGATACCTCCACAGGGCGGTTGTCGCTGTCCAGCTGGAAGAACTCCGGCTCCGCCCACACGTCGGCGCTGTCCATGGCCACATAGATGGGCAGATCTCCGATGATCTGGATACCCAGGCCGTTGATGTAGGCCTTCAGCTTCTCCCACTGCCGGAAAAACAGGTATTGGAGATAGGTGAAGAAGTGGACATCCTCCTCCAGCAGCTTCTCATATTTTTCCACCGCCCCCCGCTGATGCCGGGCGATGTCCCGGTCCTCCCACTCCAGCCAGCTCTTCATGCCGAAACGGTTTTTCAGCGCCATAAACAGGGCGTAATCCCTCACCCAGCGGTTTTTTTCGGCAAAGGCCTCCACCTCTGCCCGGTCCCTGGGCCAGCCCCGCGCGAAAGCCCGGCGCAGCGCCGGAAAACGGGCGGCATAGACCTTTCCATAGTCCACGTACCGGGGGTCATCCCCCCAGTCCGCCTCCGCCAGCTCCTCCCGATCCAGAAGGCCGTCCTCCGCCAGAAGCTCCAGGTCGATGAAATAGGGGTTTCCGGCAAAGGTGGAAAAGCTCTGATAGGGACTGTCTCCATAGCTGGTGGGGCCCAGGGGCAGCACCTGCCAATAGGTCTGGCGGGCCGCCTTCAGGGCGTCGGCAAACCGGTAGGCCTCTCTGCCCAGCGTACCGATCCCGTACGGGGAGGGCAGGGAGGAAATATGCAGCAGAATGCCGCTGCTTCGCTCACTCATCTCTCTCACGCTCTCTGTTCTCGATTCGTTATTTCAGGCATCCGCGCAAATCAGACGCCGCACGGACCCCCCGGACCGCAGCCGGGCATCCAGACGGATATGCCGGGGCGCTCCCCGCCCCTCCGTCATGTCCAGCAGCAGGCCAACGGCCTCCCGTCCCATCTGTTCCCCCGGCTGTTCCAGGGTCGTCAGGGTGGGGATGGTGTAGTTGGACAGGGGGAGTCCGTCGATGGCGATGACCGAACAGTCCCAGGGGACCCGGCGGCCGTGATTGGTCAGAGCCTTGATAACCGCCATGGCCATGGTATCCGACAGGGTGAAGACCGCGGTGAAGTCCGCCTCCCGCCGCAGCAGTTCCTCCGCGCCGCGATAGGACTCCGCCATCGCGAAGCTGCCGGTTTCCACCAGCAGCGACTGGTCAAAAGGAATCCCGTGCCGCTCCAGGGCAGCCTGGTATCCCTTGTAGCGCAGCTCGCTGATGGAGCGGTCGGCACAGCCGGGCACCACCGCCGCGATCCGCCGGTGACCCATGCCGATCAGATATTCCACCGCCCGCTCCGCCTCGGCCTGGTCGTCGATGGAGACGGAGGCGTAGTCCTCCTCCCCCAGATCGCCGAACCAGTTGGTATAGGTGCAGCAGACATAGGGCACATTGATCACCGCCATCTCCCGGCGGGTGTAGTCGAACCGTCCGCCCAAAAACAGCAGTCCCCGCAGCTTCTTTTCCCGCTCCAGAACGGCCCCGGCCTTGACCTCGTCCTCGCTGGTGTCGATCTGGCGCAGCACCATGCGGTATCCCCGGGCCTCGATCGCCTGGTCCACCACCTTGATGATCTGCGCAAAAAACAGATTGGACGTACCCCGGGCCACCACGCCGATGGCGTCGCTCCGGGTGCGGACCAGATCCCGGGCGGTGTTATTGGGAATAAAGTTGCTCCGGGCCACAACCTCCAGGATCTTCCGGCGCATCTCCTCGCTGACGTCTGGCCGGCCATTGATGGCCCGGGACACAGTGCTGACGCTTACGCCGCACTCTCTGGCAATATCCTTGATGGTCATGGCTTCCCTCCCCGCTGCGGGCCGCGGTCCGGAAACGTTTGCGGCCCTACAGACTATCATCTTAGCAACTCTTGTGGAATTTGTCAACTTCTGTTTCCTTTTTTCCGCAATGTTTAGGCGGATCAACAAAAATCATCCGTCCGGTTTATGAGATGTCACAATGACTGACAGCTCCCTGACGGCCCCGTCAAAAGATTCATAAAAAATTTATGGTTCCGCCAGTTGTTTCTTCCACCAGGAATGCGTTATACTACCCCTATACAGAAAGAGGGAATCAAGATTGGACAAGCATCCTTTTCAGCTCAGCGAACGACACAAGCGGCTGCTGGCCGGGGTATCGTTCTTCATTTTTTTGGCGCTGTTTCTGGCGGTGGCCTGGTTCATCGGCCGGCCCATGGTGCGCTTCGTCCAGGCCCCGGAGCTCTTCCGCGCCTGGGTGGACGACCACGGCATCTGGGGGAATCTGGCCTTTTTGGGGATGATGTTCCTCCAGGTGGTCATTGCCATCATCCCCGGAGAGCCTTTGGAGATCGGCGCGGGGTACGCCTTCGGCTTCTGGGAGGGGACGCTGCTGTGCATGCTGGGGATCTTCCTGGGCAGCGCGGTGGTGTTCCTGCTGGTGCGCCGCTTCGGCACCCACCTGGTGGAGGTATTTTTCGACAAGGAGAAGATCCGCTCCCTGAAATTTCTCCAGGAGAGCAAGAAGCGGGACCTGCTGATCTTCCTGGTGATGTTCATTCCCGGGACCCCCAAGGACCTGCTGTCCTACTTTGCCGGGCTCACGGATATCAAGCTGGGCCGGTGGCTGCTCATCACCACGGTGGCCCGCATCCCGTCGGTAGTCACCTCCACCGTGGGAGGCAACGCCGTGGGCGAACAGAATTACCTCTTCGCGATCCTGGTCTTTGCCGCCACCCTGGCCGTCAGCGGCCTGGGGCTGTGGATCTACCAGCGCATCAGCAGACGGAAAAAGGATTGAGGGGAGACGACCGCCGAGAGCGGCGGGGCGCGGCCGCGTCCCGCCGCTCTCGGCTTTCCATTGTATCTGCTCCTCTTCTGGAGATTTTCCAATCTTCCATCCGTGGTCCTATGGACCATCCGGAAAGCCGACGGCAGCGTCCCCGATCGGGCCGCCGATTTGTAACATTTCTGTGAACCCCCTTGCAATTTTCTCCAAATCGCGGTATGATGATTTAGCACTCAAAGATTTTGAGTGCTAACTTTCGTTTACAAAAGAATTTTCATATACAGGAGGCCATAGCATGGCAAAGAAACAGTTCAAGACCG
>CALXDE010000230.1 GCA_944386965.1 uncultured Oscillospiraceae bacterium | reverse complement strand
TCTTGGTATACTTGGCCATCGCCTGTAAGAACATCTCGTAAAACTGCTGTTCGCTCATAGTTTCCTCCCAAAGGGGCATCTCGGGCGGATACCGCCCGGCCTTGATATCGCTGTCTGTATACCGCTTGCCGTCGTCCCACTGGATGTGGGGCAGATCCACAAAACTCTTCCAGTCCCCGCCCCAGGAGAAACCCATCTCCTTGGCGATGGCCGCCGCCTCCCGGAAGAAGTCCTTGTCGTCGTACTCGTGGCCCTTGACGTTTTTGCAGAAGTCGAAGGCCAGGCCGGAGGTGTCCGCGTGGAAGGTGGGCACCGGGCTGTTGGTGACGATCCCGCCCGGCCGGGTGCGGCCCTGCTCGTAGAGGTAGGCCTGGTATTCTCGGTCCC
Source organism: uncultured Oscillospiraceae bacterium (assembly GCA_944386965.1). The sequence goes on along the minus strand of CALXDE010000230.1, from coordinate 3,115 downwards.
GGACCGTGTTGGTCACCAGGACGTTAAGGCCGGCGGCCCTGCACCGCTCCACCCACAAATGGCAGTTGGCCGCCACATCCGGTCGTAGCAGGTCGATATCCCGACTATTCAGCACGGGAGCACCCCCATTCTGTCCAGGGTGGTCATCACCCGGCAGTAGGTTTCGTCCACATCCAGCACGTTGTCCTCTAGACTGTCAGGGTCCGGGTCGCTGTGGCCTTGGAGCACCCCGGCCTCCATCAGTTTGCGGATAGTGGGCCGGTAGCTCGTAGGCACGTCGCCCAGGGTATGATAGGTCGCCACGTCGCTCACCTCCTCCTGTTTCACGTCCGTATATTTCCCTATGTCGATCTCGCTGGGGTCCGGCAGGATCACCGCCCCCGCTCCGGTCTTGTCGTCCTGCCCCGGATCTCCAATGTCCATGCAGTGGTCGGCGAAGAACCGCAGCAGCGCCTCCCGTTTCAGGGGGTGGCCTGTCCGGTCGATGAAGAAGTCCTGCACCAGCGCCGCCATGCCGCACAGGTAGGGCGCAGCCGCAGAGGTGCCGGTGCCGGAGCGGATCTGGCTGCCGTCCCGGTACTTGATATCCGTGGGGGCCGCGAAGTCCACATACTCCGATTCGCTGGAGTAGTGCTTGGGGACCGCTTTCCCGTTGACCACGCTGTAGGCCGCAACACCCACGTTTCCGGCCAGTTTCAGCTTGCCGTTGGCCTTGTCGTCCCCGTCGTTGCCAGCGGACCAGAAGGGGATAAACCAGTCGTTCTCCTCCACAAACTGCTCCGCCCTGGCCCGCTCGTTGCCGCCGGGGGCGCTGGTGCTCCGGCTGGTGAACATCTGGGTGATGCCCAGCCGCTCCATCTCCGGCATCAGGGTGTCGTACAGAACAAAGTTGTATGTGCCGTCACTGTTGCGGCCGACGTTGTTGGAGGCGCGGTAGAGGATGGCGTCCGGCGCCACCTCGAAGAACACGGAGGCGGTCATGCGGCTGTGGCTGCCCGTGCTCTTTTTACCGTCCTTTACCAGGGTTTCCACATGGCCCGGCCCGTCCCAATCCTCCGGGACCAGCACCTCGCCGGTGGCCGCCCTGGCACGGCTGCCGGTGTACCCGGCGGCGTGGAATCTGGCGACGCCGGTGAACTCATGAATCGGCCTGTTCTGTTCCAGCATAGACCTGCTCCGCCTCCTCTCTGGTCAATCTCCCGGCGGCCACCAGAGCCTCGATCCGCTCCTGGGGCCAGAGCCGGGGGTAGTATTTCTTCGCCATCTCCAGCACCGTCATAATGTCACCCCCGTCATGGCCGCGATAAAGTCCACATCCGCCCGCAGCTGCTCGACCTCCGTGGGCGCAGGCTCCGGTGTCGGCTCCGGCTCCGGCTCTGGCACCACCCCGGCGGTCATGGAGGTGACCATGCCGTCCTCCGCTTCGATGTCCACGAATGGAAAGGTGTCCGGGATTTCGATCTCTGCCGGGACCACCGCCCAGCCGTCTGGGATGGTGCGGAAGGTGCCTGTCTGGTTGCGGTGCGCCCCGTTCTCAAGGGCGGTGATTTCAATGATAAGCATGGTTTCACTCCTTTCAGCCGATGGCCACGTAGTAATAGGTAACGCCAGACGCATTTAACTGTCGGTACTGATAATCTCCTCCAGATCCACCTGCATCCCAAGTTACTGTATTACCAACAAGATCCATAGGAAGCATCGACATACTTCCGTCTACACTAATATTGGCAAACCTATCCTGGGATGGAAAAGCTATTGCCCAATAGTTTGCATAAGATCCGGACGACGTTTGCCTTGGAAGAATAAGGAGAAATTTGGGTTCAAAATCAAATGTCAGACTATTCGGATTTGCGCTTCCGCTGGTCCCCGTCCCGACATAACTCCCGGTTTCGATCTTTGCGCCGGACATTGCCAGAGGTGCCAGCATTTCCAGCGCCTGGTCCAGGCTCCCGCCCCAGAAGGGGTTAGTCCGCACCGCCTCGGAGATGGTCAGCGGCAGCTGATTGACGCTGTCCTTTGCCAGCTGCGTCACCGCGGCAGCCGCCGGGAATGTGGCTGCCGTTTTGGTATAGGTCCAGCTCCGTGTCACGCTCACCGCCCCGCTGGTGGTCTGCACCGATGCCGAGATCACAATGGAACCCGTTCCCGTGGGCAGCTCCATCACCGGGATGGTCCCGCTGTATCCGCTGGAAACCTGGCCGGAATACCACTCCACACCGTTGACGGTGTAGGACAGTGTGATCTGATTTCCCGTGTCAGAGGCGACGCTAAAGTCCACGTCAGCCGTCAGCGTCCCCAGGCTCCCGTCCGTGCCGGAGATCGACAGGGCGGACGCATCAATCACCGTGATGGATGCGCTGGTCTTGTAATCCCCGTAGTTTCCGTCCAGCCCCGCCTTGACACGATATTGTACCGTGCTCCAGCTCCCGGTGGTATCCGTGTAGCTGGTGTTGGCCCCGGAGTAGACCTGCGTCCACGCGCCGCTGTCGGCGCTGCGCTCCAGGATGTACCCGTCCGCCCCGTCCACCGCGCTCCAGGAGATGTTGATGGGCTGGCCCTGCATCCCGGCAGCAGGGACGGTTATGGTGTCGGGAGGATCAGGTACAGTCGAAACCGTACCGTTTTCGTTAATAAATAACGTGGCAGGAAGAGTAAAAGTAGGACGAGATCCACCGTCCGCATTACATTCATAATGACTATTCCCACCATTTTGTATTACCCAATAAGAAGAGTCAGTCCTCATCACATACGGAGAGCGGGTCCATTGTGTTGATACCTTTCCGTTTAGATAAGCGATCTTCAAAGTGTCAGCGACAGATAGTGCAGTCCCCTCCACATTGGCATAAGGTTCAGAATACCCAAACTCAGTGATGGACAACAGAAAAACAGAATCGGAACGTGTAGTTACGGAGTTGTTGCCTCTTCCTGGGGTATAGTAGTAGGTGGTAGTTGCCATAGCCGCTTGGACATTACTATCCAGCAGAGCTTTATAGGTGCTGTTCAGCCAGGAGCGCATGGTGCAGCTTGCCCATGCGTTTCTATTTGAACTGTCCCATGGCCGCTCGTCATAACAATCCTTCCGCACTAGCAGCGTCCGCCCGGCCCCGTTCAATCC
>CALXDE010000229.1 GCA_944386965.1 uncultured Oscillospiraceae bacterium | reverse complement strand
CCTCCAGTGTGCGGCCCGCAGGGCCGTGCGCGCAGAGGGGCGTTTTTCTCAAAGCGAAACCATTCCTGGTTTCGCTTTGAAGAAAAAGCCGGTACACATTGGGTGTGTACCGGCTTACAGTTGGACGACGATGTGCAACGGAAAGGAACAATCAGGGCAAGGGGTTACTGTTTCCGGGCGTTCCGGATGGCCAGAATGCGGTTCATCTCGTTGTAGACGATCATGTACCCCTCATCCACGCCCATGCCGGGCTTGGCGAGGATCTGATCGGGCTGGGTAGCCATGGCGCAGTGGACGCAGACCTGGGCCGAGCGGTCCGTCTCGTTGCAGGTGCCGCCCTGGTAGGCGCCGATGCCGTGGGCCTTGCAGTAGAGCACCGCCTCGATGGTGTTGTTGATCCCGCCCAGGTCCGGCGTTTTGATCTGGATCATATGTCCGGCCCTGTGGTCGGCGAAGTAGCGGATATCCTCCAGGGTGTTGCACCACTCGTCCGCCACCAGCTCCACCTGGATGCCCCGGTCATCCAGCTCCTTGGTGAGGCCGGCCAGGGCGATCATCTGGGTTTCCCGGTCGCAGTCGCAGTCCATGGGCCCCTCAATGCGCAGGTGGAAGGGCTTGGCGGCCTCCTCCAGCAGCGCCAGGTAGTCGGCCATGGCGGCGTAGTTGTTGTTTCCGAACACCGCGCCGATGGTGCCGTAGACGTCGATGTGCAGGATGGGGGCGTACTGGGGGTCTGCCCGGTTTTCCAGGATGCGGTCGCGCAGCCACTTCACGTAGTCCAGCAGCTTCTCGCCGTTGCGGCCCAGCTTCGTGTCCACGTGGTTGATGAGGGCGTGGGGCAGGACCTGGGCGCCCTTGATGATCATTTTGTCGGCGTTGTCATAGCGGTCGTCGCCGGACTGGGTGAAGATGGGGATGGGCCGGTCGGAGACGGCGCAGCCGTATTCGTCGGCCACCACCTCGCACATCAGCCGCCCGGTGGCCTTGGCCACGGCGTCCAGAAGCGCCTGGGAGACGCCGTACCGGATGGCGGTATGGAGACGCTTTCCATCCACCTGAATGGACTCCAGCAGCTCACACAGGCCCCGGAAATTGTCCGCCTCCCGGCCCACCAGCTTCGGCTTGATGCAGGTGTCGATCAAAGGGATGAAATCCTTGGCCAGGAACAGCGGGTCCCGGCCGCCGGCCCCGGAGTACTGCACGGCGGCGCAGTCGCCCCAGGCGATCTGGCCGTCCTCCAGAATGATCATGACGGAAATGGACTCCCCCGCCTGACGGACGGCGGTAAAGCCCTGGGTTACGGGCTCTCCCACGTAGAAAACGCCGTCGTGGGCCGCACCCTTCTTAATCGCCCGCTGGTCGTCAAAGTAGAAACCTGTGCGGCCGGCAGAGCACACCAAATCCACGATTTTCATGTCCGTTCCTCCTGATACGTAAAAGTTTTATCTGGGGCGTCCAACCAGCCGCCCCTTGCTGATGGCGTAAACGTCGTCAATCACCATCTGGAAGGACGCGTCCCGCCGCTCGGCTTTCGCCCGCTGGGCGATTTTGTCGGCGTGGAAATCCTTCAGCTCCTGGGAGAAGGGCAGGTCACCCATGTTGAGAATCCGGACGGCGCCGTCGTTGTCGCGGCAGGGGAGCATCCGCCCGGCGTTGGCCCGGCACGGCGCGAAGGGCACATCCAGCACGCCGGCCTCCACGCCCCGGCACACGCCCACCGCGATGTCGCCGTCGCCCAGTTCAAAGCACTTGTCCACGATGCAGCAGGTTTCCTTGCGGATGATCTCCTTCTCCCGCTCCAGATCATCGTTTTGGAAGACCTGGTCGGCCATCATGTTCACCACCTGCTTTGTGCAGCGCAGACCGGCGGCGTTGGCCTCCATGGTCGGGATGCCCAGGGCCTCGTGGGGACTCTTGACGATGACCTTTGTGGCCTTGGAAAGGGCGGCGATCAGACTCCCGGTGGCGATGACGCCGAAGGCCTTCGCCTCGTCCGCCGGGAAGCCGCCCATCCACTGGTGAAGGACCGTGGTGACCACCACATCGCCGTACCCGTATTTCTCCAGATACGCATTGGTCAGTTCCTCCAGCACCCGGATGGCCGCGATGTCCTGCACAAGATTGCCGCACTGTCCGTATCCCACCGTGATGTTCTTGACGCCCTGCTCCGCCGCCAGGAGCGCCTCCACCACGGCGACGGCATGGGAGATGCAGGGGGGAACCAGCGTGCCGGTCAGGGGCCCGTAGGGCTCCCGGTTGATGGATACGCCCATCTCCTCATACAGGCCCGTCAGCCGGTCCACATACTGCCAGTCCCGGATGGTGCGCTCCATGGGGACATTTTTGCAGTAGGGCAGATTGTAGGAGATGCCGCCGCCCTCATAGCTGGTGAAGCCGCCGGCGTAGGCGATCTCCGTCAGCAGGCGGGCGTCCGGGGTCCCGTGGCGCACCTGGATGGGGGTGTGGACGCTCTCGATGACCTTCCGGCAGTTGGCAACCCCGTGGTTGACCGCCGGAAAGCCGTTGAGCATGGCCCGGCCCAGGCGGACAGACTCGGCAATGCCGTTTTCCGCCTCCTCGTACCGGTTTTGGCGGGTATAGCTGTCGATCGTGGTGGGCAGGAGGTCCGCCTCTCCCTGGTCCTGGAGATACTGCATCAGCTTGATATGCTCCTCGATCACCGGCACGCCCGCCCGGGGCTGGATCAGCGTTTTGTGGGCGGCCTTTGCGGCGATCAGCTTCTTGGAAAAAATGCGGTCATCCGGCATGGCCTTGTGGTAGGCCACCGCCTCCTCGAGATCGACATCCCGGCCGGTAGGCCACTGCGCCAGCACTTCCTGGCGAAGCTTCGCAAATTCGTCATCGGGGATTCGCTTGTTCTGAAGATCCATGGCTTTCCAGCTCCTTTTTCATAATTGTCAGTGCAACTTTTGGAAAGTGTGTCGAGAGAAGTCCCATCGAAGCCAGGATATACCGGCGGTCAATGAGAATCCTGCCCTCTTTCGGCCGCAGGGACATGGGCTGCGCGGGATCATACATGGCGTGGGCGGCAATCCGCTCCGTCTGTACCGTGTGGATCAGGCTTCCGCCCGTCACCACGATCTGCTTGACATCCGAGAGGTCCTTGCCGGTCTGCACAAAGGTCTGTCCCAGGGTGGTATACGTCTCCTCCAGCGTCCCCGCGTGCCGGCCCACCGCGATGTCCACGGCCATGCAGGCCAGCGCGTAGTCCAGCCGGACCATGTCCTCGTTCGTGCCGGGGACCAGATCCGTATGCGTGCTGATCAGGTCGATCATCTCCTGGACTTTGGGCACCGGCAGACCTGCCAGCTTGCTGATGCGGCCGATGCCCGCGGCCTCCACGATGCCCCGGACGCTGTAGCGCATGCCGATGTCGCCCTCCACGGTTCGCTTGGCGTAGGGCTCCGGCAGCCCCTTGTAGATGGTCCGGGCTCCGGTGGGCATCCCATCGGCGATGGAGTAGACGTCCGTTGTGGCGCCGCCCACATCCACGGCAATGAGATCCCCGATCCCGCTCTCCCCCTCGCAGCCCCCCGCCAGCAGCTCCAGGGCCTGTAAGACCGCCGAGGGCGTGGGCATGACGATGTCCGAGAGAAGTTTGGAAACCTGGGTCAGCCCCTTTGCCTGCACAATGCGGCGCAGGAAGATGTCGCGGATGCGCTTCTGGGTGGGGCCGATGTTCAGCTGCCCGAACTTGGGCATGACATTGTCGCAGAGAAACACGTCCTGCTCCCCCAGCAGGCGCTGACACTGCCGGGCGGCCGAACGGTTGCCGGCCACAATGATCGGAAACTGGCCGGAAAGGCTGGCAAGCATCCCGGCGTTGTGGAGGATGCAGTCACTGTTGCCTCCGTCCGTTCCGCCCACAAGGAGAAGGATGTCCGGGCGGCTCAGGCGGATCTCCTCCACATCGTCTTCCGTCAGCTGATAGGAGTAGGTCTTCACCACTTTGGCGCCCGCTCCCAGGCTGGCCAGCTTCGCGGCCTGGGAGGTCAGCTCCGGCACCAGACCGCTGGTGACCATTTTCAGCCCGCCGGCCGCGGAGGAGCAGGCCAGGTACTGGGTGTACTCCAGCTTTCCCGTCTCCTTTTCCAATCGCTCCAGGCCGGCGGCCAGGCCCTGGCTGATGTCTGTCTGAACCGTCGTATAGGCCGCCGCCGTCCCCAAGAGCGCGGCGCCGTCCACGTCCACGGCGGTCAGTTTGGTATAGGTGCTTCCAAAATCGACCAGCAGAACAGGCTTCATTGCACCCACCTACTTCTCGTCCAGAATTTCGTGAAGGGCCTGAATGGTGATCTGGGGGTCCGTTCCCGGAGGGAATACCCGGTCAAATCCCATTGCCAGGAATCGCTGCTCCACCTCCGCGAAGGACTGCTTTCCGATCACGATATTGCCGCCCACCAGCAGCGGGATGCGGCCCAGACCGGCCTCGCTGCATTTTTCGCGCATTCCGCGGCAGTCCAGCTCCCCCTGTCCGTACAGCGAGGAAATGACAATCGCGTCCGCGTTGGACTCAATGGCCGCGGCGATGTACTCCTCCTGAGAAACCATGACCCCCAGGTTGATCACCTCAAACCCCGCGTCTGTAAACGCGTGGTAGAGGATCTGATTCCCCACGGCATGTACATCGGCGCCGATTACCCCCATGACCAAGACTTTTTTTCTCTCCTGCTCCATGCCCTGACCTCCATCAAGCTGATCCTCCCTCCGCCGGTGTCCCCGCCGCCCGCTTCCCAGAGACGCTCTTCCCGGCGCTCCCGCGGAGCGCCCGTGTTTCGCGGAGCTCCCACAATTTCCCGGGGAGAGAGGAAAATATTCTTTGAAGCTAAGATTAGACTATATCTATATGGTATAATGTTCTATATCATAAGTCAAGGATTTCTTGCAAAATTTTGCAATTTTGCAAGAAAAATTATACCGCCTGCAGATCAGCAGGCGGTATAGCGCCACGGGCGGCGGCCTCACAGCATTTCCTTGTTCCGCAATTTCTCAATCCGCTCCTCCAGATACATGAAGGAGCCCTCGTCAATCTGATAGACGCAGGGAATCATCTCGCCGCGGGCGGAGAAGTCCCTCAGGACCTGGATCGTGTCCGCATCCGCGTATCTTTCGCAGTTTTCCGGCACCAAAATCGCCTCTTTCCCGGCCAGATAGCCGGCGCAGGAGCTGAACAGGCAGGGGCGGTCCACCGCCGCCTGGGGAGCGAAAACGCCGCAGGCCCTGGTCAGCAGATCCCCGAAGCGGAGGCTGTCGCACACGATCCCCACCCGCTCTCCGGCCCGCAGCTTCACCAGCCGGGCGATGCAGTCGGCCCGGAGGCTCAGGGCGATTTTTGCAATTTTCCGATCGGACGATATCATTTTTTCCAGCGCTTCCGCGTGCTCCTGGGTGGTAATCACCAGGTCCATGTCCTCCGCGATCTTGTAGGGATAGGCCAGAACCTCGTCCAGGACATAGGAGTACAGGTCCAGCCGGTCGATCCGCCGCAGCTGCTCGCAGAGCTGGGCAAGGATCTCCGGGTTGCACTCCACCACCGCGACCTTCAGGTTCGACTGCCGCGCCGCCAGCTCCTGCAGTTTGAGCTGCAGGAAAATATGCATCTCATGGATGGAAAAGCCCAGCTGCTCCAGCTGCCCGAACAGCTGGTCGATGGCGGCCATGGCCCGGTCCTTGCGGCTCTCCAGGCTCTCCGGCTGATAGGAGACAAAGGTGCCGCGGCCCTGGGCCTTTTCCACCATGCCCTCGCTTTCCAATTCGTCATAGGCGCGCTTGATGGTGCCCCGCGCCACATTCATCTCCTCGGCCAGCTCCCGGACGGTCGGCAGCCGCGTTCCCGCCGGCAGCTCCCCGGTCTTGATGCCGGCGCGGATATGATCCACCAGCTGCTGGTAAATCGGAATATCCAGCTGAGGGTTCACTTGAAAAAATTCGGACAAAATCAGGCCGCCTCCCTCCATTGCTTGAAGACAATTTTAGAGAAGCGGCCCGGATTTGTCAAGTGCGCCCGCGGCGGGTCCCTATTCCAGGGACCGCAGATAAGCCGCCCTGCCTGTTTCATAGAGGTTGTTTCCCTCGCTGTCAATGACGACCACTGCGGGGAAATCCTCCACCTCCAGCCGGCGGATCGCCTCGGCGCCCAGATCCTCATAGGCGACGATCTCCGACCGCTTCACGCAGCTGCTCAGCAGGGCCCCGCAGCCGCCGATGGCCCCGAAATACACGGCGCCGTGCTCCCGCATGGCCGCAATGACCTCCGGTCCCCGGGCGCCCTTGCCGATCATGCCCGTCTGGCCGCAGGCGATCAGCGTGGGGCTGTAGGCGTCCATGCGGTAGGAGGAGGTGGGGCCGGCCGAACCGATCACCTGTCCCTCCTTGGCGGGGGTGGGACCGACAAAATAGATCACCGCGTCCCGTATGTCGAAGGGCAGGGGCTTTCCCTCGGCGACCAGCTGGCACAGGCGCTTGTGCGCGGCATCCCGGGCGGTATAGATCACGCCGGAGATCAGGCAGCTGTCCCCGCTTTTCAGCTTTCTGGCATCCGCGGATGTCAGCGGAGCGTTGATTCTGATGGCCATATCAAAGCACCTCCGTCTGATGTCTTGTTACATGGCAGTTGATATTCACCGCCACAGGCAGTCCGGCGATATGGGTCGGCGCGGTTTCGATGTGTACGGCCAGGGCCGTGGTCCGTCCGCCGAAGCCCTGGGGGCCGATGCCCAGGGCATTGATCCGCTCCAGCAGCTCCGCCTCCATTTCCGCGTAGAAGGGATCTCCGTTGTGCATGTGCAGCGGCCGGAGCAGCGCCCGCTTGGCCAGCAGCGCCACCTTGTCGAAGGTGCCGCCGATGCCGACGCCCACCACAATCGGCGGACAGGGGTTGGGACCGGCGTCCTCCACGACCTTGCACACGAAGTCCTTCACACCGGCCTCTCCGTCCGAGGGCTTGAGCATTTTGCTCTGGCTCATGTTTTCGCTGCCAAACCCCTTGGGCGCCACTGTGATTTTCAAAGCGTCGCCGGGGACGATGTCATAATAGATCATGGCGGGGGTGTTGTCCCCGGTGTTGACCCGGCGCAGCGGGTCCCGCACCACGGATTTGCGCAAATATCCATCCCGGTATCCCTGCCGAACGCCCTCGTGGACCGCCTCGGCCAGGTCCCCGGTGACATGGACCTCCTGCCCGATCTCCAGAAAGACGCAGGCCATGCCGGTATCCTGACAGATCGGCTGGCTCTGGGCCTGGGCGACGGTGTAGTTCCTGGTGATCTGCTCCAGGATCTCCTGGGCCTGGGGCCAGGACTCCTCCCGAGAACAGGCCGCGATCCGCGCCCGCACATCCTCCGGGAGAATGCAGTTGGCCTCGATGCAGAGCCGGCGGACCACCTGGGTGATGTTCTCTGACGAAATTTCTCGCATCGCTTACTCCTCCTATCTCTGGGGAATGTTGTAAATGGTATCCTGCAGCTCTCCGGTGCGGCTGATGACCTTTGCCACCGCCCTGGTCCCCCGGGGCGGGCGGGCGGGAACGCCTGTGGTTTTCTCCGCCATCGCTTTGAGCTGCTCAATGGGCACCACCGGCAGCCTGGCCTGCTTCAGGCGGTCAAAGAGCTCCGGCCGCCGGGGATTGACCGCGATGCCCCCCTGGGTAACCAGCACGTCGATATCGCGCCCGGGCGTGGAGATGCAGGTGACGCGGTCGGTCACGATGGGCAGGCGGGCCCGGAACAGGGGGGCGATGATCATCGCCAGCTTCGCGCCCGCCGCCGTGTCGCTGTGGCCGCCGGAGCCGCCCATGATGGACCCGCTGGAGTCGGTGTGGACGTTGACATTGAACGCTGTATCCACCTCCGTGGCACCCAGGATCACCACATCCAGATGGTCCACGGCGCAGCTGCGGGCGGTGGGACTGGCGTAGTGGGAGGCGGAGATCTCCATGTGCCGGGGGTCTGTGCGGATGGACTCCACGGCTTTCAGGTCAAAGCACTGCACATCCAGGAGCGTCTCAAAGCAGCCCTCCCGCAGCATGTCCACCAGGTAGCCGGTGATGCCGCCCAGGCCGAAGCTGCCGTGGATATGCTCCCGGAGCATCAGGTCCTTCAGGTACTTCGCGGCGGCCAGCGACGCGCCGCCGGCGCCGGTCTGGAAGGAAAACCCGTCCCGGAGCAGCCCCGAGTGCTGGATCACCCCGACGGCGTAGGAGGCCATCATCAACCCGATGGGGTCCCGGGTGATCTGTGTCGTCCCGGAGACGATCCCGCCGGGGTCGCCGATGGCGTCCACCGCCACCACGTAATCCACACAGGTTTCCGGAATGGACCAGCCCACCAGGGGATAGGGGACCAGATGATCTGTAATCACGACCACCTTTTTGGCGTGCATCGCGTCCGGAAAAGCGTATCCCAGGCTGCCGCAGGCGGATTTTCCATATTTCCCGGAGCAGTTGCCCATGGGATCGCTGGTGGGAGCGGCGATGAACGCCACATCGATGGGCGCGGTCCCGGTTTCAATGGCGCTGGGGCGGCCGCCGTGGGTGCGGAACTCCACCGGCTCTTCCATCACGCCCGCGGAGATCGCCTGGCCCAGACGGGCGGACATGTAGTCGGTCTGGATCTTTGTGACCACCCGGCTTTTGATGTGGTCCAGAAGCGGCGCGTGGACATCAAAGAGGGAGCTAGCATGGACGGTGAGATGGTCAATCCCCAAAGCCGCGATCTGTTCCATCACCATGTTGAGGACATAGTCCCCGTTGCGCAGGTGGTGGTGGAAGGAAACCGTCATGCCGCTCTTCAGTCCGGACTGAACAATCGCCTCCCGAATCGTACCGACAACTTTTCCCTGCATCATGCCTCGCTCCTTCCCATTCCGATTTCCCGGGCCGTGTCGATGACCCGCTGCGCCCTGGCCACAATCGGCGCGTCAATCATCTTTCCCCGCAGGGCAATGGCGCCCCGCCCCTGCTCCTTGGCGCTCCGGATGGCGTCCATGACCTCATAGGCGTAGTCGACCTCCGCCTGGGAGGGACTGAACACCGTGTTGATGGCCTGGATATGGCGGGGAGAGATAGAGGCCTTCCCGGTAAAGCCGAGGGCTCTGGCCGCCTCCGCGTCCCGCCAGATCCCCTCGTCGTCGTTGACGTCGGTAAAGGGCGTGTCATATACGTCGATGTCCGCCGCCCGGGCGGCGGTCACCAGGCGGCTTCTGGCGTAGGCGATCTCCTGCCCCTCCTTGGTGCGCTGGCACCGCAGGTCCGCGGTCAGATCCTCCGCGCCCAGGAACAGCGCTGTCACCCTGGGGGAGGCGGTGGCAATGGCAAAGGCGTTCTCCACGCCCAGCGCCGTTTCGATCAGCGGCATCAGGCGGACCCCATGCCGCCCGCCGCCGACGCGCTCCTCCACCTGGGTGATATAGGCGTCGGCCGTCTGAATGTCCTCAGGCCGGCTGGATTTCGGCAGCATCAGGATATCGGGCCCCTGCGCCACGATTTCCTCCACATCCTTTTTCCAATAGTCGGTGTCGATGGCGTTGATTCGGACAATGGTTTCCCGGCCGCCTAGGTCCAGGTAGCGCAGCGTGTTGCGCACCAGAATCCGGGCGGAATCCTTTTCCGCGGGAGACACCGCGTCCTCCAGGTCAAAAATAATCGCATCCGCGCCGAGATAGGGCGAGTTGACCAGCAGGTTGGGGGTATTCCCGGGGATAAACAGCATTGAACGGCGCATTTTCTACTCCTTCCCCCGCAAGATCGCGGTTTCCACCCGCGCGCGGATCACACAATCCAGGGCCCCCCGGTCCACCAGGCGGACGCGCGCCCGGGCAACGCCGTGTTCCCGCAGCACGTCGTATACGACCTGCGCAATCGCCGGCCCGAACTGCTCCTTCACCACGGACTCCAGCTCCATGTCGACGCCGTCCCCGCCGGGCGCGATCTCAACATAGACGTCACTGGACTCCAGCGTCCCCGCCGACGCCTTTCGAACAATCTCAGCCATTTCGCTGTCTCCCTTCATGCGGCTTATTGTGCTATAACAATATAAGCATATTATATATTACAATTTTCGCAATTGCAACTGCTTTCCAAAAATTGACTTCCCAAAATTGCCGCCATGGGGTATAGTGTAATCAAATGACCCGTCAGGAGGAGAGGCTATGGAGGCAGAAATGTTGAAAACGCTGACCGGGCGCCGTCTGGTCGAGCGGGAGAAGCTGCTCAAGCGCGCCGGCCTGCGCCCGCCGGAGCCAGCCGACGCGGTGCTGCTGCTGTGGGACGGCGACCGCCTGGCGGCCACCGGGGCGAGGCGGGGGAATATCCTGCAGTGGATCGCGGTGGACCCGAATTACCAGGGGCAGGACATGACCGCCACGGTTTTGACCCATCTGAGGCAGGAGGCCTTTGCCGCGGGGATCGAAAAGCTGTTTCTCTATACAAAGCCGCAAAACCAGCCGATTTTCCGTTCCCTGTTCTTCTATCCGGTGGCGGCCACAGAGGCGGTGGCGCTGATGGAGAGCGAAAAGGACGGGGTCCGGAAATTCCTCGCCACGCTGCCTGCGCCCTGCGGCAGCGGCGTCATCGGGGCGGCGGTGATGAACTGCAACCCCTTTACCCGGGGACACCTCTATCTGATCGAGCGGGCCGCCGCCGAGTGCGACTGGCTGTATGTGCTGATTCTCTCGGAGGAGCAGGGCCTGTTCCCCGCCGCCGACAGGCTGCGGCTGGCCCGGGAGGGCACGGCCCACCTGGGAAATGTGACGGTCTGTCCCAGCGGGCCCTATCAGATCTCCTCGGCCACCTTCCCCACCTACTTCCTCGCCGACCGATCCCGGACGGAGGATATCCACTGCCGGCTGGATCTGCAGATCTTCCTGGACTACTATGTCGAAAAGTTCCACATCACCCGCCGCTATGTGGGTACAGAGCCCCTCTCCCCCCTGACCGGCGCGTATAACCGGGAGATGAAGGCCTTCCTGCCGCCCAGAGGCGTGGCGGTATTGGAAGTGGAGCGGCGGGAACTGGAGGGCACCCCCATCAGCGCCAGCGCGGTGCGCGCGCTGCTGGGGAAAAACCAGAAGGACGCGCTTGCCCGGCTTGTCCCGCCGTCGACCCTGCAGTATCTGATGGAGCGGGACCTGATAGAGAGAAGATAAGAATCGTTACGGTACACCATGTCAAACGGGAGGGATTCCATGAGCAATCTGTACACAAGCACCCACATCAACCACATTTTCAGTTCCTACTTCGCCCCGCGGGGCAGAAGCCGCATCTACGACATCGGGATGCAGTTCAGCCAGATCTACCTGTCGCCGGAGGACAAGCTGGTGGGGGTCATCGGGGAGCCCGGGTGCGGAAAGAGCGCCCTGATCCGGGGCATGTTTCCCGGCCTGGAGCTTACCAACGACGACGACGGGGTCAATGTAAGGCCGCTCCCGCTGCTGGAACAGGAGCAGGAGCGGGGCTTTTTCTCCCCCCACACCTACCATGTGGATATCCGCTTTGAAATGGGCTTTACCCAGCTGACCACCCTGGTGGACGCCATCAAGCTGGCTCTGCGGAGGGGGAAGCGGGTCATTGTGGAGCATTTTGAGCTGATTTACCCCTTCCTGCGGCAAAACGCGGATCTGCTGATCGGCATTGGCGAGGAGATCCTCGTAACGCGCCCGAGAATTTTCGGCCCCGAGCCCCAGGATGTTGCCGCCATTGTCCGCAAGTCCCTGCCCTACCGGCTGATGGCCCACACGGCGGAGGACCTGTGTGAATTCTGCATGCCCCCCAGGGAGGTCATGCGCTGTGAGCACGGGGATGTGCGCCACGGGTTTACTATGGAATTCCGGGAGCATCCGCCGGAGTTTGATCTGGTGGAGCTGGAGAACAAGGTGAATGCCATGATCCGCGAAAAGCTGCCGATCACATATCTGGACGAATCCCATATCTCCATCAACGGCAAGCCCCACATGTGCACCGGACCGCGGACCCATGTCCGAAATACGGAGGAGATCGTCGGCTTCCGTCTGCTGCACCACTTCGTCTACGAGGACCACCTCAACCGCTATCTGATGGTGGGCTGCGTCGGAGAGGACTCCGCGGATAATATCAATCAGCTGGGGAAGCTGGCCCCGTGATCGGAGAGGGGGCGCCAGGGGCGGCCGCTTCCGGCTTGGCGGGGTCCGCCAGGAAATGGAGAAAGTAGGTCATTGCCAGCAGATCCGCGCAGCCGCCGGGAGACAGGTTCCGGCGGGTAAAGGCCTGATCCAGCGCCCGCACCGCCCGGCGGGAGGGACGCGGCGTCTCCCGCAGCAGCCTCTCCGCCTGTTCCGCGGCCCAGCGCCGCCCCTCCGGACCTCCCCGCACGACAAGGTTGGTATCCTCGGCTCGCCCGATCAATGCCAGGAGCGCGGCGATGCCCGCCTCCTCCAGATCGCTCCCCCGCTCAATGGCGCCGCGGAGGGCCGGCAGGCCGACGCGCAGGACCGATGGGAAGCCGTCCGCCGCCTCGCCCCGCCCGCCCCGCAGGCCGGCGGAGACATAGAGCTTTTCCCCGCCGGTCCGGGCCCGCTGCGGATTCAGGCGCGCCCAGTCCGCGGCCATGGCCGGAGCCGCCATGCGCCGGCACTCTGTCAAAATCCGCTCCGCCTCCCGGCAGGGGCCCTCCGGCGTCCAGAGCCGGCCGCAGGCCCCCAGGGCGCAGCCCATGGAGAAGACGGCCCCCTTGTGGGTGTTTACGCCGCCGGTGGCCCGAAACATGGCGCGCTCTGCCTGAATACCGGCCTCCCGGAGAGGCGGGAAGGTGCGCTCCGGGGCTTTTGCCGCAGTCTCCTGGCCGATTTCCACCGCCCGCATCCAATAGGGGAGAAGCGCCGCGGCGCTGTCCAGAAAGCGGAAGAAATCCATGTCTCCGTGGCTGCCGCTGTTTTCCCGGTCCACCAGTCCGGGTTTTGGCGTGACGCTCACCTCGTACAGCAGGGCCCGCATGGCCAGGGCGGCCAGCTCTTCCCGATCCCGGCGGGCAAAATGGGCGCGGAATATCTCGTCCGTCCGCTTTTGCAGCTGGACCGCCGAGTGGAGCCGCCGGGACGCGCAGGCCCGCCCCCTGTCACCGCAGATCAGGCAGGGGCGGGGCGGCTCGCCCAGCGCTTCCCGGTCCCATCGTCCCCCCGGCGCCCGCTCATCCAGCACGTCCAGATCCAACAGACGGCCCAGCGGATCGCGCTCCTCCAGCGCCACACACAATTCCTTTATCTGCCGCCCCGGGCCATCCACCACCCAGAGCGCTTCGCAGCCGGTGTCCGGCATCCGTTCCTCCTGGAAGATCACTGGGAGGCGCGCGGCGCTGAGGGCGGCGTCCAGCCGCTCCTTCCCCTCGCGGAACCCCCGGCAGATAACGGGAGAGCATTTGACCGGCCCGGCGATATTCATGCAGAAGGAAATCACCGGGCGGCGGTACTGCTCCAGCAGCGTTTTCTGCCTGGCGGCCCGCCGCTCCCGGGCGTCCAGCACCTCCATGAGGCTGACGGCGCGTTCCATGGCGCTCCCCCTCTCTCAGACGTGGACAGCCCGTCTCCGGGCCGCCCGCTTTTTGCTGTCACTCTATCATAATGGATCGCCGGATGGATGTCAATGCGGCGGGACCGGCCGCCGGCGCATACCCTGGACGGCTGTCCTCCGGCGCCGTCGGCCTCCCGGATAGTGAACCGCGGCGGAAGGACCGGCCTCTGCGTTTGCGAATTTTCGCTTTGCGAACGCTCACGGAAGATTGAGATTTACCCGAATCTGTGCTATACTTGCAAACACCGCTTTTCCGGATGACCGCCGGCGGACTGTGCCCGGCGCGGGCAGTCCGGCACGGGGAGGACCAGAGCGCGGGGCGCGGAGCCCGCCGGAAAGGGGAACTCCCGAAGGAGTCAATATGAAGCTGTCATACAAGAAATTATGGATCATGCTCGCAGAGCGGGAGATGAAGAAGACGGAGTTTGCCAAAAGGGCCGGGATCAGCTCGGCCTCCCTTGCCAAGCTGGGCAGGGGCGCCAATGTCACCACGGATGTTCTGGTGCGGGTATGCCGGGCGCTGAATTGCGACATCTCAGACATCTGCGAAATTGTGCCGGAGGACGCGGCTCCGTAATGTCCGGAGCAGGGTCGGCATCGAAAGGCAGGGGGATCTTTGTGGGAATGAGCGTTGCGTACCGGGAGCTTCCGGACTGGCAGAGGGTGTACCGCCTTTTGGTTTACGCCAAGGCCCCGCCGGAGGTTGCCTCCGCTGCCGTGTCCGTGAACCGGGCGCTCGCCGCCGAGCTTGTCAAGTGGCCCCCGGCCCGCAGAACGGTGCAGCTGGAGAAATGCTTTGTGAAGGTGCTGGAGGCCCTGCCGGAGCGTCCGGTGGTCCGGGACATCGACGTGATGTTCCACCCGGCGTACAAGGTCGATGTGATGAAGGTGCTGGTTTCGGCCTATAAGCGCAGGCCGTACAGCCTGATTTGGCCGGGCGGCTGCTCAAACGGCAGGCTGACCTACAGCGAGGAGACTTATCCAGATTACCGGACCTATGCAATAGAGGCGTATGACATCCTGTGTGTCATTTGATAAGGGGAAGGGACCATGAAATATTCAGAATTGCTGAGCTTCAGCCCGATTGAGGACGTGATCCAGCTCACAACCGCCGAGGACCGGGACAAGGCCCGGGAATATGTCAGAACCTATGTGATGTCCGACGGGATGGCGGACAGCCTGCAGGCCCCGGTGCTCGATCAGCTGCAGATGGACGAGGTGGTCGACAACAAGGGCGTTCTGGTGGTGGGCAACTATGGCACCGGAAAGTCCCATCTGATGTCGGTGCTCTCCGCTGTGGCGGCGGACGCGGACAATCTGCAATATCTGCAAAACCAAAAGTTTGCCAGGCAGATGGAGCCGATCGCCGGCAGATTCGAGGTGCTGCGCATCGAGATCGACGGTGTGGTGATGCCCCTGTACGACATTATCATGGGATATGTGCAGGAGGACTTCAACCGCCGCGGCATCCCGTTCAAGGCGCCGGCATACGGCAGCGTGAAGAGCCTGAAAACCGTTGTTCAGAATATGATGATGGCCTTCTCCGAGCAATACCCGGATAAGGGCTACCTGATCGTTGTCGACGAGTTCCTGTCCTATCTCTCCTCCCGGGATGAGCGGGAAATCGTCCTGGACCTGGAGTTCTTCCGCGCCCTGGGAGAGATGTGTTCCAAATCCAGGCTGCGGGTCATGTTCGGCATGCAGGAGAAGATCTTCGACAATCCCCGCTTCAGTTTTGTCGCCGACACCCTGAAGCACGTCAGCGACCGCTTCACCCAGCTCATCATTACAAAGGAGGCGACCTCTTATGTGGTGTCCGAGCGGATTTTGAAGAAGACGCCGGAACAGAAAGCGATGATCCGCAGGCACCTGGAGCCGTTCTGCGGTCTGTATGCCGGCATGTCCTCCCGGCTGGAGGAATTCGTGGACCTGTTTCCGATCCATCCCGCCTACATCGATGTATTCAACAAGATCTATCTGATTGAAAACCGCCATATTCTGAAAAACATCTCGGTGACCATCCGGGGCATCTTCCACAGCGAGGTCCCCCGGAACGCGCCGGGCATCATCTCCTTTGACGATTACTGGCCCGCGATCAAGTCCAA
The DNA here is from genome assembly GCA_944386965.1 of uncultured Oscillospiraceae bacterium. The sequence continues at coordinate 8,235 of CALXDE010000229.1, read as the reverse complement.
CGGCCTGCTGAAAAGCGATGCCGCCATCAGCCGCGTTGTGAACGCCAGCCAGCAGCTGGAGGACATCATCAACCGCGCCTTTCCAAAGGCCGCGTACAAGCCCCTGGCCATCCAGATCATCTATGCCCTGAGCGTGCACAGGCTGACGACCAGCGGACTGGATGTACAGTTCGGGCTGACGGCGGAAAACCTGCGGGACGACCTGTGCCTGTATCTGCCGATGCCGGAACAGGACGCGGATTTTCTCCTCTCCGTGATCAAGGCGACGCTGCGGGACATTATGACCACCGTTTCCGGTCAGTTCATCATCTGCAACGATGCCAACAGCCAGTACTACATCGATGTGGATAAAATCGTGGACTATGACGAGAAGATCCGGCAGAAGGCGTCCATCCTGGCCGACGGTGAGCTCAACCGCTACTTCTATGATGTGGTGTACCGCTGCCTGGAGTGGGACGCCAAGCAGTATGTCACCAACTTCAACATCTATGAGTACGACCTGAATTGGGACTCCCACAACACCTTCCGGGAGGGCTATCTGTTTATGGGCCTGCCGGGAGAGCGGAGCACTGCCCAGCCGGAGCGCGACTTCTATCTCCACATCATGCCCCCCTATGACGAGAGCGGCGGGCATGTGCGCGGCCTGGCTGACGAGGTCTACCTGTACTTCCAGCCCTCGGGGGAGTTCCGGGAGATCATGGGGCTCTATGCCGCCGCGCAGAGCCTTGCCCAGATCAGCGAGGGCCGGGATAAGGAGGCGTATCTGAACAAAGCCAATCTGCTCCGCAAGCGCCTGGTCAAATATCTGAGCGAAAACAAGAGCACCTGCTTCGCGGTAGCGTACAAGGGGCGGCGGCGTCCGATGATGGAGGTGCTCAAGGGCCGCTATGACCGGGAGATGACCTTCAAGGACACCATCGACCTGGCGGCGTCCGTGTGCCTGGACGCGTATTTCTGCGACAAGTATCCGGACTATCCGGTGATGCAGACCAGGATCACCCGCCGCAACATGGCCGACTGCGCCCGGGCGGCCTATGACCACTTCGCGGGAAGAAAAACGCAGCAGTCCGCCCAGATGCTCCAGAGCTTCGGCGTTCTGGACGGCGACAAGATCCGCCCGGAGGGCTCCCGGTATGCCGCTTACTATATCGACCAGCTCCGCAAGCTGCCCCCCCAGGGGGTCCTGAATTACGCCGACCTGTTCCAGCCCCGCTTCCTGGAGCGGTATCTCGACAAGCGCTTTCAGATCGAGTCGGTTTTTACCCCCATCATCTTTTTATCCCTGGTGTACGGCGGGTACGCCGTCATCACGACCAGAGACGGCAGGACGATCACAGCCTCCAACCTGGACCAGATTCCCAGGATCAGCGCGGCGGATCTTGGGGAGTTTCGATATCTGTCCCGACCGGCTCAGATTTCCATGGCTGAGCTGAAGAGGCTGTTTGAGGTGCTGGATATCAACCCCGCGCTGCTGGACAATCCCAACGACCGGGAGAAGGGCGTGGCCGAGCTGCTGAGAAAAGCGCAGGCGCTGACAAACGACGCGGTGGAGGCGGCGGGCAGACTCGCAAGCCAGTTCGAGTTGTGGGGAGAGCCGCTGGTGAACGCCGCCCAGGCCGCACTTCTGGAGGCGGCGTGCGCCGCCGTGCGGGACACGTTCAGCAACTATGGCGCCAGATTCAACACCCCGGCCAAGCTGAACCATTTCGCCCTCTCCATGGAACAGGTGGAGACGCTGGCCGGTCAGATTGCCCAGATGCGGAAGATTCCGGAGTATCTGGCCTTCAAGTCCGGCTGCGCCGATCTGGTTTCCTACATCGCCAATATCGAGTTCATCCACCTTGGCGGGACGCTGAAAGCGGAGGTGGACGCCGCGAAAGCCGCGTTCCGCGCGATTCGGGACAGCGTCATGGACGGCGAATCCGGAGAGGCCGCCGCCCGGAAGGTGGAGCGCGCGCTTTCCCCGGTGAAGGCAAACTACATAGACCTCTATTTTGCCAGCCACAGAAAAAAACGGCTGGATATTGCCGAAGCCCAGCGCCGCAAGCAGCTCCTGGAGGGGCGCGGGCTGACCAGCCTGCGATGGCTGCGCTCCATTGAAATTCTGCCGGCCGCAAAGCTGACCGGCCTTGAGGCGGAGCTGGCCGGCCTGACCGTCTGCTATGAGCTGACGCCGGAAGAGCTCAAGCGCGTCCCTGTCTGCCCCCACTGCCACTACCACCTGGATGACAAGGTCGAGCCGGTGAGCGGCCGGCTGGACCGTCTGGCGCTTGGGATCGACGAGCTGCTCGCCGAGTGGACGCAGACCCTGCGCAACACGGTTTCCGACCCGATTGTGGCCGGTCAGAGGGAGTTCCTGCCGGACGGGCAGCGGCGGGCGGTCGAGGCGTTTATCGCCGGCGGCGCCCTGCCGGAGCGTGTGGACGGCTGCTTTATCAGCGCCGTCAACGCGCTGCTGAAGGGGTTTGAGCCGGTGGTCATCGATACCGCGGAGCTGGTGGGACGCCTGGAGCAGCTGCCGCCGCTGGACGAGGCCTCCTTCCGGGCAAGGGTGGGGGAGCTGATTTCGTCCTACACCCGGGGGAAGGACGCCGGGAAGCTGCGCATTGTCGTAAAACGCACAGAGAGCGAGGCTTGACATGGAAGCAAGGAACCTGACCCGGGCGGATATCGACCGGGTGCGCCGGATCGAGGGGTTTCCCATTGGCGCGGACGAGGACATCATCGCCCTGTCCAACGCGCCGTATTATACCGCCTGTCCCAACCCGTTTTTGGGGGAATTTGTCCGCGAAAACGGCACGCCCTATGCCGAGGAGACGGACGCTTACCACCGGGAGCCCTTCGCCGCGGACGTGAGCGAGGGAAAGAACGACCCGATCTATACAGCCCACACCTATCACACGAAGGTCCCTTACCGGGCCATCCAGCAGTACATTGAACATTATACACAGCCGGGGGACATCGTGTTTGACGGCTTCGCGGGGTCGGGGATGACCGGCGTCGCGGCGGAAAAAGCGGGCAGGCGGGCGATCCTGTGCGACCTGTCTCCGGCAGCCGGGTTCATTGCCAGCCGCTACAATCTGCCCGGGGACCCTGAACGGTTTCGCAGTCTCGCCAGGGGGATCGTGGGAAAGCTCCGGGCGGAATGCGGGTGGATGTTTGAAACCCGCCACACGGCAAGGCGGGAGGGGCGGCCGGCCCCTCCCGCGGACGCGATGGGAGAGATCGACTACACCGTCTGGTCCGACGTCTTTATCTGCCCGAACTGCGGGGAGGAGATCGTCTATTGGGATGCGGCCGTCGACTTCGCCGCCCGCCGCGTGAGCGACCGGTTCTATTGCGGTCACTGCCACGCGCAATTGAGCAAGCGGGGCTGCAAGCGGTCCCAGTCGGTGGTGTTTGACAAGAAGCTGGGGAAGAACGTCAGCCTGGCAAAGCAGGTCCCCGTCCGGATCAACTACACCTACGCGGGAAAGCGGTATGCAAAGGCGCCGGATGAGAACGATCTGGCGATTGTCCGCAAGATCGAGGCGCTGGATATCCCCTACTGGTATCCGACTGACGCGCTTCCCGACGGGTATAATACCGAACAGCCCGTCCGCTCCCACGGCGTGACAAATGTGCAGTATTTCTTTACCAAGCGGGTGCTGTACGAGTTGGCGCTGGTGTATCGGGAGATCTCCCTGGTGGAGGATGGCCGGGCAAGGAACGACCTGCTCTCCCTGCTCACCGGCATCCTCAACCGAAATGCCTATAAATGCAATCGCTTTGTCATCAACCAATACAATCCCAGCGGGAGGATCAACGGCCCCAAGCCCGGGACGCTGTACATCCCCTCGCTGGTTGTGGAGCAAAATATCGCGGATCTGCTGGAGTACAAGATCCCGCAGCTGGAAAACATGTTCTGCTCCCGGACAAACCACGCGGTGATCAGCACCCAGTCCTCCACAGACTTGTCCCAGATCCCCGACAAATCGGTCGACTACATTTTTGTGGACCCTCCCTTTGGCGATAATCTGAATTATTCCGAGCTGAGCTTCCTGTGGGAGGCCTGGCTCAAGGTGAGGACGGCCAACCGGAAGGAGGCTGTCATCAACCCGGTCCAGAAGAAGTCGCTGCACGAGTATCAGGAGCTGATGACCCAGTGCTTTTCCGAGTTCAACCGGATTCTCAAGCCCAACCGGTGGATGACCGTGGAATTCCACAATTCCCGGAACGCGGTGTGGAATGCCATCCAGGAGGCGCTGAGCGTCGCCGGCTTCATCGTGGCCGACGTCCGCACGCTGGATAAGCAGCGGGCGAGCCTGCATCAGCTCGTGGCATCCACCGCGGTGCAGCAGGATCTGGCCATCACCTGCTATAAGCCAAAGGCCTCCTTCCAGCGGGAGCTGCACGCAAAGGCCGGAACGGCGGATACCGCCTGGTCCTTTGTCCGCCAGCATCTGGAGAATATTCCGGTCGTGGTCGTCAAAGACGGCCGGATCGAGCTGATTGCCGAGCGTCAGGCGTACCTCCTGTTTGACCGCATGGTGGCCTACCATATTATGAACGGGATACCGGTCCCGATGGATTCCGCCGATTTTTACCGCGGACTGGACGAGAATTTCCTGAAGCGGGACGGGATGTACTTCCTGCCGGATCAGGTTAACGCGTATGACGCCGCGCGCCTTGAAACCGATGTGGAGCAGGCTCCGTTCCGCCTTCTGGTGACCAATGAAAAGACGGCCATCTCCTGGCTGTACCGGCAGCTGAGCGACGAGGGAGGCGGCCGGCAGACCTACGCGGACCTGCAGCCGAAGTTCATGCAGGAGGTGAAGACGGTGGACCGGTATGAGGACATGCCGGAACTGGCCGTCCTGCTGGAGGAGAATTTCCTCCAGGATGAGGCGGGGCGGTGGTACATTCCGGACACCGCCAAGGAGGGCGACGTGGCCAAGCTGCGCCAGAAAAAGCTGTGGAGAGAATTTGAGGGCTACCTGCATTCCAAGGGAAAACTCAGACAGTTCCGCTCGGAGGCTGTCCGCGCCGGCTTCTCCCGCCTCTGGAAGGAGAAAAACTACCAGGCGATTGTGGAGGTCGCCGAGCGTCTGCCGGAGCAGACCATTCAGGAGGACCCGAATCTTTTGATGTACTACGATATCAGCCTGAGCCGGGTGTAAGCGGCGGGGAATGCCCTGACGTTTGCCAGGCGATTCCTGCGGGACTGGAGGGACAAGGATGTTTGGGGACTATGTGTACGAGCGGTCCGCCGCCCAGTATACGGACAAGATCCTGCTTCTGGACGATGGGGCGCTCGACAGCCGGACGGACTACCTGTCGGCCTTCTCCGCGCACGGCTTCGAAGTCGTGCGGTATGCGGACGATCTCACCTTCCGCATCGGGTATGAGGAGAAGCTGCGGACGCCCGGGAAAAAGATGGCGGTCCTTGCCCGGACCGGGCAGTACATCCCATATGATGTGCGGCAGAGATGCAGGACCTGTGTGGTCACGCTGGAGAACCTGTTCCCCAGGCTGAACACGGCGGCCCTGACGGAGATGGATCAGGCGGGCCTCGACCTGTTGAGCGCCGCCTATCCGTCCAATTTCGAGGACCTCCGGCGGCGGGGGGATACGGAGCGGTTCCTGCGGGGGGAGGTCTATGCCCGGGAGAATGTGCGGGCGTATCTGGAGAAGGCGGCGGAGGGCCTCCTGGAGCGGGCCGGGCGTGCCGCGCGCGAGGCGGACTGGTTTGCCGTCGCCGAGGAAAAGGCGCGGCTGGATGTGATGGCGGCGCGGTACGAGGCGGCGGTGGACACCCAGGGGATCAACCGCCTGTTCCAGGACTATGTCCTCTCCCAATTTGGAAAGCTCTCCCAGAATATCCACCCGTCTTCGCCGGTGCTGGTCAGCAAGGCTCTGGACTATATGCACAGCCGCAGCGACCGGTTTGTCGTGGTCGTCATGGACGGCATGTCGGAATTTGACTGGCACATCCTGTCCGCCTCGTTTGCCGGTCTGAACTACGAAAAGACGTCGATGTTTGCCATGATCCCCAGCACGACTTCGGTTTCCCGACAGTGCCTGCTCTCCGGGAAGTATCCCAGACAGCTGGCCGCCCCCTGGGAGCAGAGCCGGGAAAAGGCGGAATTTGTGGAGGGCATGGGCCGGCTCGGATATGCCCAGGCCCAGATCGGCTACGCGCGGGGCTATGACGCGCAGTTCAGCCCCTTCCTGGCCTGCGGCGCGGTTATCATCAACGATGTGGACACGATTGTCCACGCGCAGCGGCAGGGGCGGCTGGGAATGCTCAACAACATTGCCGTGCTGGCAAACCAGAAGCGGCTTCTCCACATGACGGAGCGCTTTGTGTCAGCGGGATTTGACGTTTATATTACAGCAGACCACGGAAACACGCCCTGCACAGGCCTTGGCAGGCTGATGCACACCGGCGTGGAGGTGGAGACGAGGGGCCGGAGAGTGCTTGTACTGAAAGATTTTGCCGATAAGGAGGGCCTGATGCGGAAATACGGCCTTTTGGAATATCCGAAATACTATCTTCCCAGAGAATATGACTACCTGATTTGTGATGCCGGCACTTCTTTTGACGCCAAAGGAGAGGACGTCATGACCCATGGCGGCATGACGCTGGATGAGGTGGTCGTCCCATTCATTACCATCAAGGCGGTGGAGCGGAATGGCTAAACGAGTCGGGTTGTCCAGGAAGCTGAAGCTCTCCTGGCTGAACAAGGCCGCGGAGCTGGCCCTGGAGGGCTTGCCGGAACAGGAGATCCGGGAGCAGCTCAACGCGTATCTGCGCTTTGAGATCGAGAGCCCCATCAATATCCGCAAGACCAGGGAGATCCTCATGCAGACCTGGGTCTATGAGAGCGGCAAGACCGGCCGGCTCCGCCCGTCCGCCCTGGAGCTGATGCGGACCTGTCCCCAGTGCGCGCTGGAAATCCACTGGTGCATGCTGCTGGCGGCGTATCCTGTTTTTGCCGACGTGTGCAGGCTCATGGGGAAAATATCCGCGTTTCAGGACGAGATCACCCTGGCCCGGCTGCGGCAGAGCCTGTTTGATGAGTGGGGCGAGCGCACCACCTTGCTTCACTCCCTCGATAAGCTGATGGCTACCTTCAAGGAGTTGGAGGCGGTGACCTGCGACAGGCCCGGCAGGTACCGCGTCCGACCGCGCTGCGTCAGCAATCCCGCCGTGGCCGCCTTTATGGTGTACACCATGATGCTCGTGGACAACGGCGGGTACTATACCCTTGCGGACATCCATGCATCCGCGTACTTTTTCCCGTTCCAATACCGGGTGGAGACGGAACTGCTGTTTTCCGACAGCCGGTTTGCCATCCAGCAGTTTGGAGGAGAGCTGTCCGTCTCTCTGAGCGAGTGAGCCCCGGGGCGGTTCGGGCGCGTCCGCTTCTGTTCCAGCGCGTTTGTCCGGGCAAGAGACAGCGCCTCCGGCTGTGCCGGAGGCGCTGTCTCTTGCTTTTTTATTGGGAAGGCCCTCAATCCTCCCGCAGCCGCTCCACCACGGTGCGCTTCTCCGCCGCCCGGACGGTGAGGACGGGGATGCCCGCCCCCAGCAGGGCAAAGAGGGGGACGATGAGCAGGAAGGGGGTCAGATCCAAGTGGTAGGTGAAGAACCAGAACAGCCCCTCCACCGCCCGGAAGGCTACCGGACCCAGCACCACCGCCAGCAGCAGGGCCAGCCCCGCCGCCCCCAGGGCGTACAGCAGGCCCTCCCACACCAGCATGGCCCGCAGCTGTTTCGCGGTCATGCCCACGGCCTGGAGCACCGCCAGCTCCCGCCGGCGGGCAATGATGCCGGTGAGGACGGCGTTGAAGAAGTTGAGCACCCCCACCAGCCCCACGATGAAGCTCAGGGCCCCGCCCAGGAGCAGGAACATGGCGCGCATGCTCTCAAACTCGGCGGCGTAGATGCCCTTGCTCTCGTCGTCCGGCTCCGGGTTGACGTTCTCGGTGGAGTCCGCCAGGAAGGACTCCATGGCGGCGTTGGCCTCGTCCGCGGTGTCGAAGGCGTAGTACATGACGGAATCCGTGCCGGTGTCCTGCACAAAGGTCCGGTCGTTCAGGATGAATTCGTCCGCGCCGTAGTAGCGGTAGGAGAGGGCGGAGGGCACCGTCACCAGGACGGCCACCGTGTAGTCCACGTCCCGGTATTTCGTCGGCTGTGCCACAGAGTTGGCCCCGGCGGGCACGTCCTCCGCACTGGCATAGGCGATG
>CALXDE010000228.1 GCA_944386965.1 uncultured Oscillospiraceae bacterium | reverse complement strand
AACCCCTTCACCCTGGACTCCAAGGCCCCTGCCGGCGGCTATCAGGAGTTCCTGATGAACGAGGCCCGCTACTCCCGTCTGACCCGGGAGTTCCCGGAGCGCGCCACCGTCCTCTTCCAGCGCAACGAGGAGGCCGCCAAGGAGCGCTACGAGCACCTGACGAAGCTCATCGAGCTCTACAAGTAAAAAGGGTATTCCACGCCACGTGGGAAAAGCCCCCGCGCGCTCAGAGCGCGCGGGGGCTTCCTTTCCGGCAGAGACTGCCGGGCCCGGTGCCCTCTGTTCCGCCGCACCATAAACAGCAGGGGGAAAAGAGGCGCAGCCGCTCTCCTGTCTTTGGGGCCTCCCTTTCACAGGCCGGCAGGCGCAGCCGGATGTGCGCCAGGGCCGGCGGCTACTCGCTCTGCCGAATCGGCGGGTGAAAGAGGACGCTTCGCGAGCATTCGTCTTAGACAAGGGGTACTTAGGGGCCGCAGCCCCTAAGCCAGCTTTTGCCTACATTTGCCTGGCGGCAAAAGTAGGTCGCCGGGAGGTGAAACCTCCCGCCCCGGAGGGCGGTGCCCTCCAATTCCCCGCCGCGCCTGGCGGCAAAAGCATCCGGCGGAAGAAAGGAGCACAAATACCATGGAGCATATGGACAAACAGACGCTGCTCGCGGGGATGACCCGGGAGCAGCTCATCGAGCTGCTCAGCCTCTACGCCAAGAACTGGCTGGCCATGGACGGGGTGTGGTTCCAGTCCGTGGAGGAGAAGTTCGGCATGGAGGAGGCCATGCGCCACGACGCCAACGCCTGGGAGCGCTTCACGGTGATCGAGGCCCGGCGCATCAAGGCGTTCCTGGGCCTCCCCCAGCGGCCGGGGCTGGAGGGGCTGGCCAGGGCCCTCTCCCTGCGGTTCTATGGAAACTTGAACCAGGATTCCATTGAGATCCGGGGCAATACCCTGATCTACCGGGTGGAAACCTGCCGGGTCCAGAGCGCCCGGAGGCGCAAAAACATGCCCCTCCACCCCTGCAAGCGTGTGGGCGTGATCGAGTACGCCGGGTTTGCCAGGGCCATCGACGAGCGCATCACCTGCCGGTGCCTGTCCTGCTATCCGGAGGTCACCGACGAGAGCTGCGCCTGCGCCTGGGCGTTCACCCTGGAGGCGGAGGACTGAGGCCGGGCCGGGAGCGCCCTTGCCGCCTGGGCGGGAATGTGCTATACTGCTGGGAGAAATCAGAGCGCGCTGGAGGTGTTCTATGGAGACGCTGTCTGTCCGCGCCGCCTCGCCGGCGGACCTGGAGCGGTGCGCCGCCATCGAGGCGGCGTGCTTCCCGCCGGAGCAGGCCGCCAGCCGGGAGGATATCCGCCGCCGGCTGGCGGTCTATCCCGACCATGTGCTGCTGGGCGAGCGGGACGGGGTGATCGCGGGGTATATCATGGGGCCGGTCATCGATGTGCCCTATATCCGGGACGAGATGTTCGCCGATCCCCGCTGCCATGACCCGGCGGGCCCCTATCAGGCGGTGTTCAGTCTGGCGGTGCTGCCGGCGTTTCAGCGCCGGGGCTTTGGCGGGCAGCTGGTGGAGGCCATGGCGGCCCTGGCCAGGCGGGAGGGACGCCGGGCGGTGACCCTCACCTGCCGGGACTTCAAGGTTGCGTATTACGCCGGCTTTGGCTTCCGGGACTGCGGTCTGGCCGCCTCCGTCCACGGAGGGGTGCCCTGGCACAACATGGTGCTGGACCTGTAAAGGAAGGGCCCGCCGCTTCAGCGGCGGGCCCTCTCTTCCGGGGCTATATCTCCCCCGGGGGCAGGGGGCGGCCGCCCCGTTCCCGCCGCTTCCGGTGGTGTTCGGCGGGATGGCTGTCCCGGAAGGTCCCCCTGCAGGACGACGGCATCCCCTGGGCGATGAGGGGATAGCGGTTGTCGGTGTCCGATGTGCGCTGGACCTCATAGGTGCCGTACCGGTTGATGACGTCGTCCTCGCCATCGGGCCAGCCGGGGCCCCGCTCCGGGGGCCGGGTGTCGGGCTGACGCTTTTCCATGCTGGAACCACCTCCCGCTCCCTAGTATGCCCGGCGGGAGAAAAAGTATGGCCGGGCCGGGGCCGGCCGGGGAAAAATGGTGACAAACCGCCCGGAAGGTGCTATACTGAGCAGGTCAAACCGAGTGAAAGGACGATTTCTTATGAAGACAATGCTGCGGCGCGTTCTGCCCGTGGTGCTGGGGGCGGCGGGGTTCCTGCTGCGCCTGCTCCAGCGGGAGACGGCCTTTGAGGCGGACACGGGCCTCTCCCTCCCGGCCGCGCCCGCCTCCCGGGCCATGGCGGTTTATCTGGCGGCGGCGGGGGCGCTGCTGCTCTTCCAGGCGGTCCGGGAAAAGCGGGAGAAAAAACTGGATTTGGCGGCGGGGTTCCTTGTCCCGACCCAGGGGATGCTGTCCATCCTGGTGTGCGCCGGGATGCTGATGGCGGCCGGCGGGGCGCTGCTGGCCTGGGACGGCGTCCAGCGGGGCGACGTGGTTTCCGCCGCCCTGGGGGGCTTCGCGGCGGTGGCGGCGGTCTGCCTGCTGCTGGCCATGAGCCGGTGGCGCCGGGAGGAGCGCTGCGGGGGGCTGCTGACCATGCCGGCCCTGCTGTGTGTGGTGTGGCTGCTGGTGACCTACCGGCAGTACGCCGACTACCCGGTGCTGGAGGAGCTGTACATCCAGATCCTGGCCATCGCGGCTTTCACCTACGGGTTTTATCAGACGGCGGCCTACGACTTCGCGCTGGGGAGCCGGCGGCCCACCCGGTTCGTCCTGCCCGCCGCCGTGGTGCTGGGGATGACGGCCCTGGCCGACGATTTGTCCCTGGGCCTCATCTGCCTGTATGTGGGGTGCACCGTGGTGCTCTACGCCTTCTCCCTCCTGGAGCGGCCGGCCGGCCCGGACTGAGGCGCCCGGGGGCGCGGTTGGCAAATGAAAATCGGTCGTTTCCGGGGGCATTGCCCCGGAAATGACACCGCTCGCCCGGGGCGGGCCGACTTTTTCGTCAGAAATCGCGGCCCGGCCCGGGTGTGATTTCAAGGGAGAGTCTCTTTCGCCTCTCCCTTGAAATCATAAGAATGAGCCAGGGGGACGGCAGCGCCGTCCCCCTGGCCCTATGTTTTGGAAGATTGGATGAAAAGAAGTTATTGTCTCTTGCAAGTCTTATGATACGGGGGGAACATTAAAAAAGATAGGGCGAGTTGTTACAAAAGTCTTAAATCTTCTCAGCGCCCTCCCGGTTCCGCAGCGCCCGGAAGAAGTCCGCCAGCACCTGCCGGCACTCCGCGCCCAAAATCCCCCCCACCAGGGCGGGCGGATGGGGGAAGTCCTCCATGAACAGGTTCATCACCCCGCCGCAGGCGCCGAAGGCCTCGTCCCGGGCGCCGTACCACACCCGGGCGACGCGGGCGTTGAGAATGGCCCCGGCGCACATGGGGCAGGGCTCCAGGGTGACAAAGAGCTCGCACCCCTCCAGCCGCCAGGACCGGAGGGTCTGACAGGCCATGGCGATGGCCTCCGTCTCCGCGTGGGAGAGGGCGCTGCGCTTCTCCTCCCGGCGGTTGCGCCCCTCCCCGATGATCCGCCCGTCCCGGACGATGACGCACCCCACCGGCACCTCCCCGGCGGCGGCGGCCTGCCGGGCCAGCTCCAGGGCCCGGGCCATATATTCCTCCTGCGTGGTCACGCTTCCACCTCCTTGGCGGTTTATTCGCTGGCATATTTGTCCAAACTAGCCATATAGATAGGATAGAACCCGGCGGACGCAAAGGAGGACAAACGATGCTGCGACGTATTTCACCCATCCACCAGCGCGGCAAGGCCAGCCCGGAACAGGCGGAGCTGATGGCGTCCCTGCGCCAGGCCCAGCAGTCCCTGGACCACGCCTACCTGGCCTTTGACGATATCACCGACGGCGACCTGATGGAGTCGTGTATCTTCGAGATCCGCTCCCTCCAGTCCCGCATCAACTATCTCCTGCGGCAGATGAAGCAGCAGGAGCGGCAGGAGGCCGCCCTGGGCGGGGGGAGGGAGGAGAAGCGGCGATGGGTCTGACGGAAAAGGTCGCCGCCGCCCTTCTTCTGCTCTTCTTCGCGGGGGCGGCGCTGCGCCTGTTCAAAACGCCCCTCAGGCAGCTCATCCAGGTGCTGGGGAACACAGTGCTGGGCTTTGCGGCCCTGGCGCTGCTGAACCTGACGGAGCCCCTCACCGGCATCGCCCTGGGGGTGAACCTCCTCAACGCCCTGGTCATCGGCATCCTGGGGGTGCCGGGCCTGGGGCTTCTGCTGCTCGCCCAGTGGCTTTTTACATAGCGATCGGACAGCCCCGCCCCCCAGAGAGCGGGGCGCTTTTTTTCCGCCGTTTACCGCTGGCGCTCCGTGAGACTCCAGCCGTAGAGGGGATAGCGCTGGATGGCCCCGAAGATCTTCTTCTTCACCCCGGGAAACTGAGCGTCCAGGCCGCGGATCAGCTCCTTCATCTCCTCCCGCTTGGTGGAGCCGTTGGCGGGGCAGGGGTTTTCCACCACCGGCAGGCCCAGGCGCTTCACCGCCCCCCGTACCTCCCGCTCCTGGACGTAGAGCAGGGGGCGGATCTGGGTGACCCGGGTCCGGTCCAGGTAGGTCACCGGCTGGAAGCAGCTGACGCGCCCCTCGATGAACAGGGACATGAGCATCGTCTCCACCGCGTCGTCATAGTGGTGGCCCAGGGCGATCTTGGAGATGCCCAGGGCGTTGAGCTTGGTGCTCAGGGCTCCCCGGCGGAACTTGGCGCACAGGGAGCAGGGGTTCTTCTCCTGCCGGGCCTGGAAGACCACCTCGTAGATGGGGACGGACTCGATGTAGTAGGGGACCTCCAGCTCCCGGCACAGGTCGGCGATGGGGGTGAAGTCCATGCCCGGGGTGCCCGCGTCGATGGTCACCGCCGCCACGTCGAATTTCTTTGGATAGAACCGGCGCAGATGGGCCAGGGCCGCCAGGGTCAGCACCGAGTCCTTTCCGCCGCTGACCCCCACGGCCACCGTCTCCCCGGCGTCAATCATGTCGTAGTCCTCCACGCACCGGCGGACCAGAGAAAGGATGTGCTGCATGGCTGTGCCTCCTGTGAGTTTGAAAATCAAAAATGAGATATCAAGAGAAAATCAAAGAAAACGAGCGATTGAGAGAGCATTTATACCGATAAATGAAAATGGTGTTGACAGGGAAAGGCCGGATGTGGTATAAATACTATTGCTCGCCATGGGCATTGTACCCGATTTTCGGGAAAAACACAAGATTTCCTTCGATGACGAAAGGTCCGGAGCCTCCGGCGCTTTCGTAATCGAAGGAAACCACACCAAAAAAGGAGAGATACGACCATGTCCACTTTTATGGCAAACAAGGGCAACATCGTCCGCAAGTGGTACGTCGTTGACGCCGCCGGCAAGCCTCTGGGCCACACCGCCGTTGTCGTCGCCGACCTGCTGCGCGGCAAGCGCAAGCCCACCTATACCCCCAACGCCGACTGCGGCGACAACGTCATCGTCATCAACGCCGCCAAGGCCACCCTGTCCGGCAAGAAGCTGGAGCAGAAGATGTACCGCACCCACTCCGGCT
>CALXDE010000227.1 GCA_944386965.1 uncultured Oscillospiraceae bacterium | reverse complement strand
CCAGGCTATCTGGTGCTCTTGGGAGTGGCCCCTACGGATACGGAGGACACCGCCCATAAGCTGGCGGAGAAGATCTGCAACCTCCGCGTCTTTGAGGATGAAAACGGGAAAATGAACCTGAACCTGGAGCAGGTGGGCGGGAGCATCCTGGTGGTGAGCCAGTTCACCCTCTTTGCCGACACCTCCTCCCGCCGCCCGGGCTTCACCGGCGCGGCCAAGCCCGACGCGGCCATCCCGCTCTATGAATCCTTCATGGCCCACTGCCGGGCGCGGGGCTTTTCGGTGGCCCACGGCGAATTCGGGGCGAGCATGGAGGTAAGTTCCGTGAATCACGGCCCCGTGACCATACTCTTTGACACGGAAAAGAACTGATTTTTTTGTAGAAACGGCGATTTTTGTTTGACATTCAACTGGTTTGGAAGTACAATGCATAGCTGCATTCTGATTGCGGATACCCTGCGCCGCCCGGCGGGACCTCTCTCCGGGGCGGCGGAGAGAGGAAAGGAGCTGCGGATGGTATTTCGACAGATCCAGGTGGGGCCTATCGGCACCAACTGCTATTTATTGGGGGAGGAGAAATCCGGCGTCTGCTTTGTGGCCGACCCCGGCGACGAGCCGGAGCGGGTCCTCCGCATGGTGGGGGACGCGGGCCTTGCCCTCCGGGGCGTTCTTTTGACCCACGGCCACTATGACCACACCGGCGGTGTGGCCGGCGTGCTGGAGCGGTACCCGGACATCCCGGTGTACATCCACAAAAACGATCTCTTGGTCCCTGGCGGCAGTCCGCGCTATCAGTTCGCCGGGGCGGGCGAGAACCAGCGGACCTACGGCGAGGGGGACGTTCTTCCCCTGGGGGAGAGCAGTCTTCAGGTGCTCCACACCCCCGGCCACAGCCCGGGCAGCGTGGTGCTGCTGTGGGGAAATGTGATGATCGCCGGGGACACCCTGTTCGCCGGGTCCTGCGGCCGGTGCGACCTCCTGGGCGGCAGCATGGAGGAGATGTTTGCCTCCCTGAAGCGCCTGGGAAGCCTCAGCGGGGACTACCAGGTCTGCCCCGGCCACGGCCCCGCTACAACTCTGGAAACCGAGCGGCGCACCAACCCCTATGTGCGCCACGCCTTACAGTTATGAAATTAGAGCTTGTTGGACACGACTATAAATATGTGGTGGAGCAGAGTCTCCTGGCTCTGTTCCCCCAGGAGCGGCCGGTATACGGCGCCGTGGACGCTGAGACGGACCGGCGCTGGGCCGTCGTCACCATCGCCGAACGGGGGGACGCCTGCGCCGTCACCACACAGCTTGGCTGGGACGGGCAGACCGGCGCGTTTACGCAGGAGCTGACGCTCACGGGGGATGACTTCGCCCGGGAGGGGGAGCGGCGGCGGGCCATCGGCATGAGCTTCTTCCGCGCCGCCCGGGAGGCTGCCGGCATCGCGCCTCCCTGGGGGAGCCTGACGGGCATCCGTCCGGCCAAGGTGGCCGCGGAGCTGCTGGGACAGGGCCTCACGCCGGAGGCGGCGGGGCAGGTCCTGGAGGACACCTACTTTGTGACGCCCCAGCGGCGGCGGCTGTGCCTGGACGCGGCCCTGGCCGCGGAAAAGGCCGACCAGGGCCGGACGGACCGGGACATCTCCCTCTATGTGGGCATCCCCTTCTGTCCCACCCGGTGCGCCTACTGCTCCTTTGTCTCCAACAGCGTGGAGAAGTCCTTCCACCTGGTGGAGCCCTATCTGGAGTCCCTCCGCGCGGAGATCGTCTCCGCCGGGGAGATGGTGCGGGACCTGGGGCTGCGGGTGAAGTCCTTCTACATGGGGGGCGGCACTCCCACTACCCTGACCGCGTCCCAGATGGACGGCCTCCTTGCCTGTCTGGAGGAGAGCTTTGACCTCTCCGGCGTCCTAGAGCGGACGGTGGAGGCCGGGCGGCCGGACACCATCACCGCCGAGAAGCTCGCGGTGCTCCGCTCCCACGGCGTGGACCGCGTCAGCGTCAACCCCCAGACCATGGAGGACCACGTGCTCCGCGCCATCGGCCGGCGGCACACGGCGGCGGACATTGAGGCGGCCATGGAGATCGTCCAGGCCGCGGGCTTCCCCCACGTGAACATGGACCTGATCGCCGGCCTCCCCGAGGACACGCCGGAGGGGTTCCGGCGGAGCCTGGAGCGGGTTTTGGCCTTTGGCACGGATAATCTCACCATCCACACATTATCTCTGAAAAAGGGCAGTAGAATAACCCTGGAGGGGACCCGCATCCCCACCGAGGCGGAGGTGGCAGCCATGCTGGACTTCGCCGACCCGGCCCTGCGCGCCCTGGGCTTTGCCCCCTACTACCTCTACCGCCAGAAGTACCAGTCCGGCAGCTTTGAGAACGTGGGCTGGTGCAAGAGCGGGGGAGAGGGCCTCTACAACATCTACATCATGGAGGAGCTCCACTCCATCCTCAGCATGGGGGCCGGGGGCTCCACCAAGATGGTGGACCGCAGGCACAACCACATCGAGCGGGTGTTCAACCTGAAATACCCCAAGGAATACATCCAGCGCCCGGAAAAAATCGCGGAAAATCAGCGCGCCTTTGCCGCCTTCCACCGCCCGCTGCTGCAAGAGAGGTGATCCCTATGGCATACGAACTCCATGCAATCAACCAGGCCGTCCGCTCCGATCCCAAGGGGTTTGTGGAGGAGAGCGACGCGGCCTTTCAGAAAAAGATCCGGAACGCGGCGGAGAAAATCGCCGGTCACCTCCACGAGAGCCACATTGTACTGCTCTCCGGACCCTCGGGCAGTGGGAAGACCACCACATCCAAGAAGATCCAGGCGGAGCTGGAGCAGATGGGGGTCAAGGCCCACGCGGTGTCCATGGACAACTATTTCCAGACTGTGGACCCGGAAACCGCCCCCCGCAACCGGGACGGCCTGATCGACTACGAGTCCCCCTTCTGCCTGGACATGAACCTCCTGAACCGGCATTTCAAGCTCCTGGACGAGGGGAAGACCATCTATGTTCCCAAGTTTGACTTTGCCCGGCAGATGCGTTCGGCGGTGCACAGCAATCCTCTGCGGCTGGGAAAGGACGAGATCGCCATTTTTGAGGGGATTCACGCCCTCAACGACATCATTGCCGGCAAAAATCCCAAGGCGATGAAGCTCTACATCTCCGCCCGGAGCAACACCCTGGACGAGGCCGGGGAAACGGTGTTCAAGGGCACATGGATGCGTCTGGCCCGGCGGATGGTGCGGGACGCCAAGTTCCGGGCCTGGGAGCCCCATGTGACCATGAAGATGTGGAGCGGCGTGCGCCGGGGGGAGAAGCTGTATATCTCTCCCTTCAAGGACAACGCCGATATCCAGTTTGACACCTCGCTTCCCTATGAGATCGGCGTCTTTAAGAGCTATGTGCTGCCCTTCTGCGAGCAGCTGACGCCGGAGATCGAGCGGTA
>CALXDE010000226.1 GCA_944386965.1 uncultured Oscillospiraceae bacterium | reverse complement strand
GCCTAAGAGCCGCCGCTGTAGCGGCGGTTGGCCTCCGACACAGGCCTGCGGGCCAAGTCTTTTGTAAAAAGAAAATGGGGGGCGGATCGTCTCTGGAGCGTGGAACGCTCCATCCCTCCGGCAGCTTCTGCCGAAGTTCACAAAAGAAAATGGAGGTGCGGAGCCGCCCTTTTCCCGGCGGGGCAAAAGAAAATGCTCCCGTCCCACGGACCATGGGACGAGAGCATAGAATTTCCTCTACACTTCGTGGTGCCACCCACGTTCGCCGCGGCGCCTTTTGAAAAAAGGCCGCGACCTCTCTGACCCCATGGACGCGGGGGGCCGGCCGGGGCGTCTCCGCCCGCGCTCGCGGACTGTCTTCTCCTGTTCCGCCCGCACCGCTTCCAGCCAAGGGCGGTGCTCTCTGTGGGGCGGGAGGGCAGGGTACTCCTGTCCGGTCATGGCGCCATCAACACTATATTGTATGTGGTTTTCCGCCAAATGTCAAGGCCCGGCGGCCCTTACTTCAGCAGCCGGTTCTTGTTGTTGACGATGTTCCGCCAGTCCAGATCGCCCCGGTCCATGCCCAGCACCAGCATCTCGGCGGTGGCCACGTTGGAGGCGAAGGGGATGTTGTTCTGGTCGCACAGCCGGGAGATATACAGCAGCTCCTTCTCCATGGAGTCGTCGTTGGGGTCCACGAAGAACAGCACCATATCCATCTCGTTGTAGGCGATGCGGGCGCCGATCTGCTCGCATCCGCCGTGCTGGCAGGACAGGAACAGATGCACGTCCAGCCCCGTCTCCGCGGTCACCAGACGGCCGGTGGTGTTAGTGGCGCACAGGTTGTGACGGCTGAGGATTCCCGCGTAGGCGGAGCAGAACTGCACCATCAGGTCTTTTTTGTTGTCGTGGGACATGAGCGCGATATACATGGCGTTCTCCTTTCTTCTCCGTTGGGAGCGCGCGGCGCGCCGGAGGGTGTGAGGCGGCGCGGTTACCGGATCGGCATGAGGGGGACCCGCTGGCCCGTCAGACGCAGGGCGATGTTGCCATAGGCGGTGTCGGCGCAGCGGTTATATTGAAACACCAGCGGGATACCCCGGCCCAGGGCCAGGGGCAGGGCCTCGTCCTCCGGGATGACGCCCAGAAGGGGGAGGCCGGCGGTGTCGATGGCGTCGTCAATGGTCTGGTGGAGGTGCTTCATCAGCTTTTTCTTGCAGCGGTTGACCACCATGTGGACCTTGCCCCGGGGAAAGCGCCCCAGCTCCTGCACGGTGCGCTGGGCGTCCCGCAGGCTGGTGGGGTCGGTGGTGGTGACCACGATGACCCGGTCGCACCCGGTGATGGACAGGCGGAATCCCTCCTCCAGACCGGCGGGGGCGTCCACCAGGCAGTAGTCATAGCGGCGGCGGATGTCGTCCATCAGGCGGGCGAAGGCGGCCTTGTCCACAGACTGGATCTGGGAGGGGGCGGTGAGCAGGAACAGGTTTTTCCGCACCGGATGGGCTGCCGCCGCCTCGGAGAGGGAACAGCGCCCGGCCATCACGTCGGTGAAGTCCATCACCGCCCGGTCGCTCATGCCCAGGGCCAGATCCAGATTCCGCAGGCCCATGTCACAGTCCAGACACAGCACCAGGTTGCCCAGGGCCGCCAGATGCAGTCCCACATGCGCCACCAGGGAGGTTTTCCCTGTGCCGCCCTTGCCCGAGACAACCGCAATGACTTGTCCCACCTCATCACCTCCTGACATGTGGCAGGGCCCCCTACAGGGGCTGTTTTTTCATCTGCGCGAAGGGTCGGGGATACTTGCCGGGGGTGGGGGAGCGCTTTTCGATCACCAGCAGCCGGTGGGTCACCGCCGTGGTGGGGATGGTGTAGTCCACGCTCTCCCGCAGCCGCCCGCCCAGGCGGCGGATGGCGTCCCGGGCGGCCTCCACCTCCTCCTCGCAGCCGGTGGACTTCATGGCCAGGAACACCCCGCCCACCTTCACCAGGGGCAGGCACAGCTCGCTGAGGGTGGAGAGGTTGGCCACCGCCCGGCTGACGGCGATGTCGTAGGCCTCCCGGTGGTCCCGGGCGAACGTCTCCGCCCGGTCATGGACGCAGGTGACGTTTTGGAGGCCCAGGGCCTCCCGGACCTCCTCCAGGAAGCGCACCCGCTTGCCCAGGCTGTCCAGCAGCGTCACGGACACGTCCGCCCGGGCGATGGCCAGGGGCAGGCCGGGAAAGCCCGCGCCGGTGCCCACGTCCACAACGGTCTTTCCCCCGAAGTCCGCCCCCCGGAGCACGGCCAGACTGTCCAGCAGGTGGAGCGTGGCCACCTGGCCGGGCTCGGTGATGGCCGTCAGGTTCATCACCTGGTTCTTTTCCAGCAGCATTCCGGCGAATTTCTCCAGCTCTGGGACGCAGGATGGGTCCACGCCCCAGGCGGGGAGGCCGGCGGCTAAAATCTCTCTCATTTCCGGCTCTGCTCCCGCAGCAGGTCCCGGATCTCCGCCAGGAGCTTTTCCTCCTGGGAGGGCTCCGGCGGCGCCTTGGGGGCCGGGGGGGTCTTGCGGTGGAGGCGGTTGATGCCCTTGACCATGCAGAAGACCACGAAGGCCATGATGAGGAAATTCAGTACGGCGTTGATGAAATTCCCCAGCATCAGCGCCCCGCCGCCGGGCAGCTGGAAGCTGAGGCCCGACAGGGCGGAGTCGCCGCCGGTGAATATGCCCAGGACGGGGTTGAGGATGTCGTTGACCAGGGAGGTGGTGATGGCGCTGAACGCCCCGCCGATCACCACGCCCACGGCCAGATCGAACACGTTCCCCCGGAGGGCAAAGGTCTTGAATTCCTGCAAAAACTTCTTCATAGCGGTCAGATTCTTCCTTGTGTGGCGAGATATGCCGAGATTTGTCAGTGTGACTGACAGGTATGGTGCCGCGCCCCCCCTTGGGGGAAGCGGCGCGGTATTTGTGCAGCGGCGGCGTGATGCCCTCAGCTCTTGGGCGTCAGGACTTCCTTGCCGCCCATGTAGGGCCGCAGGGGGGCGGGCACCTTCACGCTGCCGTCGGCCTGGAGGTTGTTCTCCAGCAGGGCGATGAGCATGCGGGGCGGGGCCACCACGGTGTTGTTGAGGGTGTGGGGCAGGTACATCCTGCCGTCGGCGCCCTTGACGCGCATCTTCAGGCGGCGGGCCTGGGCGTCGC
>CALXDE010000225.1 GCA_944386965.1 uncultured Oscillospiraceae bacterium | reverse complement strand
GGGTGACGGTGGAAGCGGGGGAGAAGGTGGTGGCGGAGGTGCCGCCAGTAACGCCGGTCTCCTTGGCCCACTGTACTGCCTCGGCATAGTAGTCATTTTCGTAGACATCCTTGAATCCGGCAACGGTCGGAATGGAAGGAAGCACGGCGTTGGCGGGCAGGGCCACCTTTTCCACAGAGCTGCGCAACGGGACGGTCTGAAGATGCCAGTTACTGCTGAATAATTCGTTCCCCTCCCATCCGTTACCCATCTCGTTATGATTATTCGAGCCACACAGCCACAGGGAGCCGTCCCTTTTGACAATAGCAGTATAATAATCCCCACAGTTCACAGCCGCCACACCGTCCATCAGCTTGACGGGAATGGTCTGGATGGGCCATTTCGAGTTCGTAGATAGAATCTTTTCCGCATTGGTATTCCAGCCGAGACCCAACTCGCCGTAGCGGTCATCGCCCCATACCCACAGAGAACCGTCTGTCTTGATGATGGCAGTGTGGTCATAACCGCAACTGACCGCCGCCACATCGCTGTCCATGATTTTCGCGGGAACGGTCTGGATGGGATAACCGTTATACTCTCCATTCGAGATAGCGCCATCTGCGCCATCACCGAACAAACCGTCCTCACTATGTCCCCACATCCACAGGGACCCATCCGTTTTGATCGCCGCAAAAATTTTGCCACCACAGCTGACCGATGCCACATCGTCCATAATTTTCACCGGCACAGTTTGACAAGGAAAGTCCCAGTCACCGGTAGCGTTTGAAACCCCACCGTTGCCCAGTTGTCCGGAGTTGTTGATTCCCCACGTCCACAGGGAGCCGTCCGTCTTGATCGCAGCAGCAGTGCTCTCCCCGCAAGTTATCACAGCCACATCGTCCATCACCTTGACCGGGGTATAGGCCGGTGTCAAAGTGCCGTTGCCCAGTTGTCCGTAATTGTTGTTTCCCCACATCCACAGGGAGCCGTCCGTTTTGATCGCGGCAGTAAATTCCCCGCCGCAGCTCACCGCCGCCACGTCATCCATTATCTTGCTGGGTGTGTGGTGGATCAACTGCTCATTCAAGCCTATGCCCAGCTGTCCGAACGAGTTTTTCCCCCATGTCCACAAGGAACCATCCGTTTTGATCGCAGCCATGTGACTCTGCCCCGCTGCCACGGAGGCTACATTTTCCATCAGATCCATCGGATTCGCGGTCCCCCCCATGTACCACTCGTCGGTCAAATGAGAATTCTCGGTTCCCCATGCCCAGAGAGTACCATCCGGGTCAATCGCGGCTGTGGCGCCAAGGTCGGCGAAAAATGTGGTAGGGGACCCAACCGTTCCCACATCATAGGCGGCAGCAGGCAGAGCCAGCCCCAGGCAGAGAACCAGGGCTAACATCAAGGTTAGTAACTTTTTCATGGTGTCCCTCCTATTAAAATATAGCTTGAAACAGAAATTCATCGCTGATGCAACAATTTTAGCACATAAATATCATAAGTACAAGTATATTTTGTGAGGCAAAGCCTAACATACTTTTGCTGTATATTCCATTACTATTATGTTAGGTGATGGCTCACATGAAAAGACAAATACAACCGCTTGTTTTTGATGATAACATATACAACACAATACGCCGCAACATTAAAATATATCGGCAGGAAAAAGGGCTAACTGCGGCAGAGCTGGCGGAAATGATAGGCCGCTCCCATGATTTTGTGAGGCAAATTGAGAGCGAAAAAGTGGGATACAATTTCTCGGTGGAAACTTTTTATCGTATCTCCGTAGCGTTAGATGTTAGCATGGACAAACTTGCAGAGCAAACAAAGGAAAGTGATAAATAACCGGCTGACAGTTTTGCGATTTGCCAGCCGGTTTCGTTGTTCAGAGCATGGCCTATGCGTTGTTTCGGTAGTTGGGTGGCCCGCCACGGGTGGAGGCTGGATGGGTGTCCACGGCTGAGAGGAAGGCGGGGAATAAGGCGGGTTCCGCTCCATGCAATTCCCTCGCCGTGATCTGGGAACAAACCTCAGCCGCCCACCCGTGGGAATTGCGTCGCTTTCACGCCTGCGGGCGTAGGACGCGAAACGAAAGACAGACGCAAAAGAGGCCGGGGGCGGTATGCCCTCGGCCTCTGGTTGTATGTCAGGCTGTGACGGTGGCTGTGTAGCAGATGCGCTGGACGTGGCCCGGTGCGGTGCGGTCTGCCCGCTCATAGTTCGCAGTTCGTACGGGTTTCATGATGTTGACCATCTGGCCGCCGATGCTGCCGGCCTCACGGCTGCTGAGGTCGCCGTTGTAACCGTTCTTCAGGTTGACACCAACCTCGTTGGCGGCCTCCATCTTGAACTTGTCCATGGCGGCGCGGGCCTCGGGAACATTGATGCGGTTAGACTTCTTAGACATGATTTGTTTTCTCCTTCTCCTATAATTCATCGGCAGCGGCAGAGAGAAAACCCCCGGCTTTTTCTCTGTCCCCGCCGCACCTATAGCATGGCTTGCGGCCTGTCGAATATGCCAAAAAAGAAGCGGTAAATTCTTGAAAAACCGGTTCAAGAATGATGTTTACAAATACCGGAAATGATGATAGCATGGGGACAATATTGAAAAAACAGGAGTGATATGCGCCATGGCCTTTTATTACAGCGAGCCCTCCCACACTTTCAGCGAGTACCTGCTGGTGCCGGGGTACACCTCTCCCGAGTGCGTCCCCGCCAATGTCTCTCTGCGTACCCCCCTGCTGAAATTCCGCAAGGGGGAGGAAAGCCCCATCTATCTCAATATTCCCATGGTATCCGCCATCATGCAGTCCGTGTCCGACGACCGCATGGCCATCGCCCTGGCCAAGGAGGGCGGCATCTCCTTTATCTACGGCTCTCAGTCCGTGGAGGAGGAGGCGGCCATGGTGGCCCGGGTGAAGGGGTACAAGGCCGGCTTTGTCAAGAGCGACTCCAACCTGCCCCCCACGGGGACGCTTCAGGATGTGCTGGATCTGAAGGCGCGCAACGGCCACTCCACCGTGGCCATCACCGACGACGGCACCGCCCAGGGGAAGCTGGTGGGCATCGTCACCGGCCGGGATTACCGGGTCAGCCGCATGGACCCCGCCACCCGGATTGATACCTTCATGACTCCGCTGGAGAAGCTCATCACTGCCCCGGAGAATACCACGCTGAAAGAGGCCAACGATATCATCTGGGACCACAAGCTCAACTCCCTGCCCATCGTCAACGCCGCTGGACAGCTCCTGTACTTCGTCTTCCGCAAGGACTACGAGCAGCACAAGGAGAACCCCACAGAGCTGCTGGACAGCCACAAGCGCTATCTGGTGGGCGCGGGCATCAACACCAAGGACTATGAGCGGCGGGTGCCGGCCCTGGTAGAGGCCGGGGCGGATGTGCTGTGTATCGACTCCTCCGAGGGCTACTCCTGCTGGCAGGCCCAGACCCTGGCCTTTATCCGCGAGAAGTACGGCGACAGCGTCAAGGTGGGCGCCGGCAACGTGGTGGACAAGGATGGGTTCCTCTTCCTGGCCAAGGCCGGGGCAGACTTTGTGAAGGTCGGCATCGGCGGCGGCTCCATCTGCATCACCCGGGAGACGAAGGGTATCGGCCGGGGCCAGGCTACCGCCCTCATTGAGGTGGCCGCCGCCCGGGACGAGTACTTCCGGGAGACGGGCATCTACATCCCCATCTGCTCCGACGGCGGCATCGTCCACGACTACCACATGACCCTGGCTCTGGCCATGGGCGCGGACTTCCTGATGCTGGGCCGGTACTTCGCCCGCTTTGACGAGAGCCCCACCGACCGCCTGATGGTCAACGGCCAGTACGTCAAGGAGTACTGGGGCGAGGGCTCCAACCGGGCCCGGAACTGGCAGCGCTATGACCTGGGCGGCAAGTCCGGCCTGGCCTTTGAGGAGGGCGTGGATTCCTATGTCACCTACGCCGGTCCTCTGAAGGAGAATGTGGCCAAGAGCCTTTACAAGGTGAAGTCCACCATGTGCAACTGCGGTGTCACCACGATTCCGGACCTGCAGAAAAACGCGAAGCTGACCCTGGTGTCCGCCACCAGCATTGTGGAGGGCGGCTACCACGATGTGACGCTGCGCAACACCCAGCGGGCCCAGAACGGATAAGCGCGCCGGGAAAGCGGCTTGCGTGAAACAAGAAGGGCGCCCCGCCGGATCTTCCGGCGGGGCGCCCTTTGGCGCTGCGCGTGGTTATTTGATAAACTGTTCAATGGCCCGGTTGAGCTCCTCGATGGCCTTCATGTCATGATGCTCCACCGCGTCCACGCTACAGTGGTCCATGTGGTCCTTGAGAATGACCTTGCCCGTGTTGGTCAGGGCGCTGCGCACCGCCGCCAGCTGGATCAGCACCTCCGCACAGTCCCGATCCTCCTCCACCATCTTCTTCACGCTCTCCAGGTGGCCGATGGCCCGGGCCAGCCGGTTGCTGATCTGGCGGATATGCTCGGCGCTGTGGTGATGACCGTGACCGCCGTGGGTGTGGTCGTGGGTGTGGGGGATGCCCTGGGCGTGGAGCGCGGCGTGGTCCAGGTCCGGACTGCCCTCCAAATCATGGGTGTGCTCGCTCACAGACATGCCTCCTTTGCAGAAATCAGTGGGACTATTATAGAGGAATCTGCTGCTTTTTGCAAGTCCCCCGGGGGGATTTGGCAACGCGGAAAAGAAAAGCGTCGAAAGGTTAAAAATGTGTTTGCAACTTGACAGCGTATTTGGTAATATAAAGAGTAGGGATAACCGCGGGGTGAGAAGCCGCGGCGCGAGAAATGAAAACCTGTCTATGGAGGAACACCTGTTATGAAAAAGTTGGTTGTAAGCAAAGAGAACCCCTGCAAGGCATGTCTGTCCTGCGTGATTGCGTGCTCCCAGGCGTTTTACAAGAAGTTTGATTCGGACCTCAGCTGCATCCGCATCACCGCCAAGGCCGACGGCGAGCCCAAGGTGAATAACTGCATCATGTGCGGCAAGTGCGCCCGCACCTGCCCTGAGCAGGCCATCAGCCAGAACGCCAAGGGCGTATACATGGTGGACAAGAAGAAATGCGTGGGTTGCGGCAAGTGTGTGGAGGCCTGCCCCATGCATGTGATGGTCCTGGCTCCCGGCGCCAGCACGGTGAGCAAATGCATCGCCTGCGGCATCTGCGCCAAGGCCTGCCCCATGGGCATTCTCTCCGTGGAGGAGAAGTGATCCCGCTTTGCCGGAATACATAGCGGAGGAGGGCGTCGCCCTCCTCCGCTTTTTGCGCTTGCCGGGGATACAGCCGGGCCTGGAACACATGCGGCACGGTTATATGGGGGAGTGGTCCCGGTCCTCCGGCCTGGCCCCCAGGAGGCGGCGGAACTCCTGCCCCCTGGCGCCCAGCTCCTCCACCAGGTTTTCCGTCCCCGCCCGCAGCAGGACTCTGACAGCCCGGCTGAGCATCTGCTTGGCCTCCCGGCTCAGGTTCTTGTAGGAGCGGACCATGGCGGAGAGGGAGCGCATCCAATCCGCGTCCAGCTCCGTCAGCGTCTTGGCGTTGGTAGCCCCCAGCACCTCGAACAGGGCGTCCACAAAGGCTGAGCGCTGCTGGTCGTCCATCTCCCCGATAAAGGCGCGGATGGCCCGGTCGTGGATGCGGCCGCCCGGGGAGATGTCGTCCAGATGGATAAAGCGGGTGCCCAGCACCTCCCAGCTGAACCCGTCGTGCTGAAAGTAGACGCCTGGCTGACTGCTCTTGACCACGGTGTAGTTGTCATCGTGCTCCAGCAGCATCCCAACCACGGAGGATTGGGGGACGATGGTGACGATCCGGTCCCGAACAGCCTGATAGGCAGGCAGGTCCACCAGGGACTCCTTGAAGCCGGGCCCGTCGTTGTTGTAGACGGCGCGGATGCGCCGCTGGATCTTTGCTCCGCAGAACACAGAGCCGTACACCGTCAGATTTCCGCCCTTGGAGTGGCCGCCGATGCAGAGCTTCCGCCGGGGATATCGGGCGGAGACATCCCGGATATAGTCCACTGCCAGGCGCTGGCTGGGAACGATGGGGAGGAAGGCCATGTTGAAGTCCTCCTTCCAGCCCACCAAGGTGTCGTCAGTGCCCCGGAAGGAGAGGTAGAGGCTGCCGTCCCCCAGATCGATGGTCAGGGCCGCGAATTGGATCTCCCGCTCCTGGTCCAGACAGGCCCGGTAACAGTCCAGTTTCATTTCGCCAAACCGCCTGCTCAGGGCCATTTTTTCCGCCATCTCCGGAATCTGGTCCGGGACTAGAACGCCCATGGAGACTTCCTGGCCCTGGCCGCGGCGGAAATAGGCGGCTGCCGCCTCCCGCAGGGCCACAGCCTCTCCGCCTCCCACGTCGGGAACGATGTCCGCCAGGTCCAGAAAGCTCAACTCCGCCAGCAGCAGATTGTCCACCTCGTTGAAGGGGGAGGCCTCCAGCGTCAGATCCCCCCGCCAGTCCAGATAGTCGATGATGTTGGCCATATCTCTCCTCCGCTTTTGCATTCACCTGTATCATATGATATGCCGTTTTCAGGGGGCTTGTCAACGGACAAATTGTAAATTCCAGACGTCATAAACCCCAGCGCCCGCGCATAGGCTCCAGTATCATACAGATGAGGTGAGGGCCATGCACGACGATACACGGAAAAACGCGGTGGTACTCTGCGGCGCGGTGCAGAGCGAACCCACATTCTCCCACGAGAACCATGGCGAGCGCTTTTATCGCTTCCCTCTGGCGGTGCGCCGCCTGTCCGGCCAGCAGGACTGTCTTTGGGTGCTGACGACCGCCGCGCGGCTCGGGCAGCTGGAGGCCCTGCGCTGCCGGCGGGTCAAGGTGGAGGGGCAGCTGCGCTCCTTCAACAACAGGAGTGGTCAGGGCAGCAAGCTGGTCATCAGTGTTCTGGCCCGAACCATAACAGAAACCCTGGAGGAGGACCGCAACTGTGTCTGCCTCACCGGCGCGCTGTGCAAGCCGCCGGTCCTGCGGCGTACGCCCCTGGGGCGGTGCATCTGCGACGTGATGCTGGCGGTGAACCGGCGCTACGGTCGGGCGGATTATCTCCCCTGCATCGCCTGGGGCCAGGTGGCGGTGCGGGTGGGGGAGATGGGCGTGGGGGACGTCCTGGCCCTGGAGGGCCGCCTTCAGAGCCGGGAGTACACCAAGGTGCTGGAGGACACCTCCGAGGTGCGTACCGCCTTTGAGGTGAGCATCATGCAGCTGGTGTGATTTTGCCGTCCGGCCCGGCGCATTCGGCAGGGTGAGCCTGCCGGCAGGTTCGCCGGATCACACAGCGGCGGGGATTCTCCTTCCCGGCGCCGCCCGCAGCCAGACGCCAGCCCGGAAAACGTCGGCGTGTATGTCCGGAAATAAAACGCGGGCGCAGACGGATATTCCCGCCTGCGCCCGTTTGCCGCGCCTTAGTGCTGGTACTCGAATTCCAGGTTGTACATGCTCACCAGATCCCCGTCCTGGATGCCCTTTTCCTCCAGCATCGTGAACACGCCGGCCTCCCGGAGCATCTTGTCAAACCACATCCGGCTCTCATAGTCGCCGAAGTTGACGTTGGAGATGAGCCGCTGGAGCCAGGGGCCCTCCACGATATACACCCCGTCCTCCACGGTGATCTCCACCGGGGCGGAGGTATCGATCTGGGGCGGGCGCCTCACGTACTCCGGCTCGTA
>CALXDE010000224.1 GCA_944386965.1 uncultured Oscillospiraceae bacterium | reverse complement strand
TCCTGGCCAGCAGATGACGCTTCGACCGCGTCAGGCCGCGGCCGAGCTGGATGCAGGCTGCGGATATAGCGGGAGAAAGGAGAACGTGTGTATGGAGTTTGACTGGATGGTGGCGGTGAAGGCCGGCATCACGGCCCTGGTGGGGGCGTTCACGGCGTTCTGGGGCTGGATGGGATGGCTGGCAGTGGTCTGGGTGTCTTTGATGGCCCTGGACTATGTCACCGGAACCGCCGCGGCGGCCAAGGCCGGCCGCTGGTCCAGCAGGAGCGCCCGGGAGGGCATCTGGCACAAGCTGGGAGAGCTGGTGGTGGTCATTGTGGCGGCCCTGGGGGACCGGGTGCTGGTGATCGTTATCGAGCATCTGCCGGTGGTGGCCTTTGACGTGCCCGGGGCGGGGCTGCTGCTGCCCCTGGTGCTGGTGTGGTACTGTATCACGGAGCTGGGCAGCATCGCGGAGAACGCCGCCCTCATGGGCGCGCCGGTGCCCGAGTGGCTGCTGAAGCTCCTGGAGGCCGGCAGACGGGCCGTGGATGAGGCCGGAAATGCCGCCGGCGGAGAGGAGGGCCAGGGATGATCCGGGAGTACAGCCTGGGGCGGGATGGGGACTTGCGGCTGAGTCCCCATTTCCGACTGGGGGAGTTTGCCAGCCAGGACGGCAGCGATAAAGTCCTGGTGGACGAGGAACTGGTGGAGCTGCTGGAGGCCATCCGGGCGGCGGCAGGGGGCGCGGTGACCATCAACTCGGGATACCGCTCCCCGGCCCACAACAAGGCCGTGGGCGGCGTGCCCAGCAGCCAGCATGTCTATGGCCGGGCGGCGGACATCCGGGTAGACGGAGCGTCGCCGCTGCTCATCGGGCAGATCGCCGAGTACTACCTGGACCGGCGGGGCGGCATCGGGGTCTACGGGGACTTCACCCATGTGGACACCCGGTCCGTCCGGTCTCGCTGGGACCAGAGGAGCGGGAAACAGATCGTCGTGGGCGGCTGGAGCGGATGGGAGGAGCCTGTTATGAAAATTTACAAGACACTGACCGACGTGCCGGAGAGCTACCGGCCCACCATTGAGAAGCTCGTGGAGGCCGGCGCGCTCCAGGGCACAGGCAACGGGGAACTGAACATCGATGAAACCTACTGCCGGGTGATGACCACCCTGGACAGGATGGGAAAACTGTAACCAGGGGAAGTCCAGTTCCGGTCCGCCGGGACTGGGCTTCCCTTTTGTGCCCGCGGAGGCGGCGCAACTTGTCCGCATATTCTGGGACGGGCCCTCATACAGTGGAGCAGAGATGAGGAGGGGATAAGGATGCCTCAGCGGTATGAAGCGGCCTGTGCCCTGCTGCCCCGCCCCCTGCGGGAGGCGGCAATGGCAGTGGAGGAGAAGGGGAGAGTCGAGGAGCTGCGTCTGCGGCGCGGAGAGCGGCTGGGACTGACACTTCCGGAGGGGGAGGTGTCTGTGCCCGGCGCCCGCATCACCGGAGGGGATCTGGAGGCGGTGCTGGATATCGCCACGGGCTGTTCCCGCTACACGGCGGAGCGGTCCCTGCGCCTGGGGTATCTCACGGCGGAGGGCGGTTTCCGGGTCGGCGTGTGCGGTACGGCAGTGGTGGAGGACGGACAGGTGACAGGCTACCGGGACCTGTCGTCCCTCAACATCCGCATTCCGCGGGAACAGCCGGGGTTGGCGGATCGTGTGCTGCCCCGCCTGTTCGCAGAGGGGATGCTTCAGAGTACGCTGGTGCTGTCGCCCCCCGGCGGGGGCAAGACCACCCTGCTGCGGGATCTGGTACGGGCCCTCTCCGACGAGCGGGGCCTCCGGGTGTCTCTGGCAGATGAGCGGGGGGAGCTGGCGGCCCTGTGCCGGGGCACGCCCCAGCTCCGGGTGGGCCGGCACACGGATGTGCTGGACGCCTGCCCCAAGGCCCTGGCCGTCCCGGCATTGCTGCGTGCTATGAACCCCCAGGTCATCGCCGTGGACGAGGTGGCGGTGGCGGAGGACGTGGCGGCCCTGGAGCTGGCGGCGGGAGCGGGGGCGGCACTGCTGGCCACGGTCCACGGCGGCACGGTATCGGACCTGCGGAGGAAGCCCATTTTGGCTGGAATGCTGGACCGGGGACTGTTCCGGAAAGCCGTCCGCATCGTCCGGATGGGAGAGGGGCGCTGGTATGACGTGGAGGACCTTCCGTGAAGGCCCTGGGGACGCTGCTGCTCCTGGGGAGCGGTTTGTGGGTGCGGCAGAGCATCCTGGGTCGGCACCGGGAGATGATCCGGGCGGGGGAGGAGCTGCTTGCGGCCCTCCAGATCCTGGAACGAGGGGTCTACACCCTGCGCCGCCCCCTGGGGGAACTGCTGGAGCGGTGCCGGAGGGAGGGACGCCTCACGGCTCCCTTCTGGGAGGCAATGGGACAAGCGTTGACAAGGGAAATTCCTTTCCCATCCGCCTGGCAAAAGGCAGGGGCGCTGCTTCCGGCGCCCTATGGGGAGCTGCTGGCGCCCCTGGGGCAGACGCTGCCGGCGGGGGAGGGGCTGGACCTATTACACCAAGTAAGGGAGGATGTGTACCGGGCGGTGGGGCAGGCGCGGCAGGAGCGGTCCGGAAAAAACAGGCTGGTCACCGCCCTGTGTCTGTCGGCGTCTGTGCTTCTGGCCGTGGTGCTGCTGTAAAATGGATGTTGACCTGATTTTCAAGATTGCCGCCATCGGCATCATCGTGGCGGTACTCAACCAGCTGCTGGTGCGCTCCGGGCGGGAGGAACAGGCCCTGATGACCACCCTGGCGGGGCTGGTGGTGGTGCTGATGATTCTGGTGCGGGAGATCAGCGACCTGTTCGAACTCATCAAAGCCCTCTTTCAGCTGTGATCATGGAGCTGGTGGCAAAGGTGACCGTGATCTGCCTTGTAGTGGCCCTGACGGCGCTGCTGCTGGAGCGCAACACCCCGGAACTGGGGCTGCTGCTGACCCTGGGGACCATCGCGGTGGTGATGGGCTTCGCCCTGACCTGGTACCGGGAGGTTCAGGCGGTGGTGGAAGAGCTTCTGGGCCAGGCGGGACTGGATGGTCAGCTGTTTCTGCCCATCCTCAAGATCCTGGCCATCTCCCTGGTGGCCAGACTGGGCGGCGATGTGTGCCGGGACAGCGGGCAGAAGGCGCTGGGCACGGTGGTGGATCTGGCGGGGACCTTCTGCGCTCTGCTGGCGGCGGAGCCGCTGCTGCGCAGAGCGCTGTCGCTGTTGACGCAGCTGGGAGGGATCGGATGAGGCGTGTGCTGCTGATTCTGGCGCTGGCCCTTCTTCTGATGGGACAGGCCGGCGCGGCGGAGGTGCCGGAGAGCCTGGCGGACAGTGTGCCGGAGGCGGCGTCCGGCGTGGCCGGAACAGATTTTCAGGAGGGCCTGGCCGGCCTTTTGGAGTCGGTGGGGGAGCAATTCCACGCCCTGCTGCGGCAGGGGACGGCAGGGGTGGTGCGGCTGCTGCTGGTGCTGCTGCTGTGCGGCGTGGGCGAGAGTCTGCTCCATCCCCTGGGGGAGAAGGGTTCCCTGAGCTATGTCACCCTGGCTGGGACGGCGGCGATTGTCACCGTAGCGGCGGGGGACCTTGACACCCTGATGGGACTGGGCGTGGAGACAATGACCCAGCTGGATCAGTTCAGCAAGGTCCTGCTCCCAACCTTGGCCGCGGCCACGGCCTCGGCGGGGCTGGTGGGCGCTGCCTCGGTCAAGCAGGTGGCCACCGTGCTCTTCTGCGATGTGCTCATCACGGTAATCCACAATCTGCTTTTGCCCCTGCTCTCGCTGTACATCGGCGCGGCGGCGGCCGGCGCCATGCTGGGGGATGCCCGGCTGGACGCGGCGGCCCGGGGAATCAAAAAGGGGATTACCTGGGCTTTGACGGGCCTGCTGACGGTCTTTACGCTCTATCTCTCCGTGGCCGGCGTGGTGGCCGGCGCGGCCGACGCCGCGGCGGTGCGCCTTGCCAAGCGGGCCATCTCCTCGGCGGTGCCGGTGGTGGGGACGGTCATGGCCGGTGCGGCGGAGACGGTGCTTGCCGGCGCGGCGGCGCTGAAAAACAGCATCGGCGTATTCGGCGTGCTGGCGGTGCTGGGCACCTGCGCCGTGCCCTTCCTGCGTCTGGGAATCCAGTATCTGCTCTATAAATTGGCGGCCTTTGCCGCGGGGACCGTGTCCGCTCCGCCCCTGGTGAAGCTGGTGGACCGCCTGAGCTCCGCCTTTGGCCTGATCCTGGCCATGGCGGGCAGCTGCGCGCTGCTGCTGACAGTGGCGATCCTATCCTCTCTTTTGGCGGTGATCCCATGATAGAACTGCTTCGCACCTGGCTCTTCGGCCTGACGGCGGTATCGGTGCTGCTCTCGCTGGCGGAGACTCTGGTGAGCCAGGAGGGCATCCGGCGGGTGCTGCGCCTGGCCGGGGGCGTGCTGATGATCCTGATTCTGCTCCAGCCCCTGACCCGGATCGATCCGTCGGAGCTGGAA
This sequence comes from uncultured Oscillospiraceae bacterium, assembly GCA_944386965.1. The sequence continues at coordinate 2,771 of CALXDE010000224.1, read as the reverse complement.
ATCTCTCTGGACGACTACCGGCAGGAGGCGTCGGACCTGCGGGAATCCTACGCAAGGCAGCAGCAGGAGGAGCTCGCGGCAGGCATAGCGGCGGAGCTGGACGCATATATATGGGACAAGGCGCGGGAGCTGGGACTTGACTGCCGGGCACACGTCACGGTGGAGATCGGCGCGGACGGCACTGCTTTTCCGCGGAGCGTCACGGTGGAGGGCCCCTACAACCCGGCGCTGAGCGAGATCATCGAGACAGACCTGGGTATCCCGGGGGAGAATCAGAAGTGGCAGGAGGCGGCATAGTGGAGCAGACCAGACAGCCGGAGAAGACGAGGTGGCGGACGCTTTTGCGCTCCTACAAATATGTGCTGCTGGTGGCGGCGGCCGGGATTTTGTGCCTGCTCTGGCCCAGCCGCTCCAGCCAGGAGGCCGCCGTCCCAAGCGCGGCGGAGACGATGGACCTGGAGCGCGTACAGGCGGAGATGGAGGAGATCCTGGGGACCATCCAGGGGGTGGGACAGCTGCGGCTGATGCTGACGGTGGACGCCGGCGCCCAGCGGGAGCTGGCCGGAGACACCAGCCTCTCCTACAGCGGGTCCACCACCGCGCCGGAGGAGTACAGCCGCAGCGCGCAGACGGTTGTGGTTTCCGGCGGCGGGGAGGAAGCGGTGGTGGTGACCCGGGAGATCTATCCCCAGTTTCGGGGCGCCCTGGTGGTATGCCAGGGGGCCGACGATCCGGCGGTGCGGCTGGCGGTGATCGAGGCCGTCTCCGCCCTCACGGGACTGGGGAGCGACCGGGTCTGTGTGATTCGGGGCGGCGGCGCGTAACAGGGCGGACCGGGGCGCCTGTCAAATTGCTGGGATTAAGAGGAGGAGACGACAATGAAGCAGATCTGGAAGCGAAATATCGTGGCGGCCACGGTGCTGCTGTTCGTGTGCGCGGCGGTGTACCTCAACTGGAAGTACGCCAGCAATGTCACCGACGCGGTGTCCACAGGGGATGACGCCAAGATCCTGGGACAGTCCACCCTGGTCAGCGGTCAGGAGGAGCTGGAGAGCACGTCGGCCCAGGAAACCGGCGGGACGCTGGAGGAGGCGGAAAGCGTCACCGGCGACTACTTCGCCACCGCCCGGCTCACCCGCCAGCAGGCCAGAGACAGCGCCATCTCCCTGCTGCGGGAGGCCTCGGAGAGCGAGGTGGCGGACACTGCGGTGGCCAATGAGGCGGCCCAGACCATCCAGGTCCTGGCCTCCTATGCCCTGACGGAGGCCCAGATTGAGAATCTGGTCACCGCCAAGGGGTACGCCGACTGCGTGGCCTTCATGGGGGAGGACAGCGTCAGCGTGGTGGTGTCCGACAGCGACGGCCTGGCCGCGGAGGACGTGGCGAAAATCTCCGAGATCGTTCTGGCAGAGACGGATTACACCGCCGACCAGATCAAGATCCTGGAGGCAAATTAGAGGTTGATAATCGGGAGAAAACATGGTACACTATAGAAGATCATCCAACCAATGATACCAAACAGAGGGAGTGTCCGCTGCCATGAACGAGAGCAAGGAATATATTACGCATCCCGATGAGATGGGCTGCATCCACATCTCCGAGGATGTGATCTGCGCCGTGGCCTCCAGTGCCGCCGCCGAGGTGGACGGGGTCAGCGCCATGATGAATGCCGCCGGAAAAAAGGGGGCGTCCCGGGGCGTGAAGATCACTGTGGCCGACGAGCGGGCCGCGGTGGACGTGTACCTGATGGTGCGGTACGGACAGCCCATCCCCGAGGTGGCGGAGAAGGTGCAGACCGCCGTGGCCTCCGCCGTGGAGGCCATGACTGGACTCACGGTGGGCTGTGTCAACGTCCACGTGGGCGGCGTCAGCTTCGAATAAGCGCGAACCTTTGCAGGGCGGAGGGAAACTCCGCCCTTTTCACCTTGTCAACATCCAAAAGAGAGGGAACTGCCCTATGGTTAGAAGTACAGCCCGAGAGATTGCCGTCCACCTGTCCTATGAACTGAGCTTCACCGACCTGACGGTGGACCAGCTGCTCCAGCGCCACCTGTCCGCGGAGAATTTCGCCTCCCTGGCGGGGGAGGACGCGGTATATCAGGAGCTCCCCAACACCAAGCAGCGGGATTATATCTGCCGCCTGGTCCGGGGCGTGGCCCAGCACGCCGGGGAGCTGGACACGGATATCGACCGCTATGCCAAGGGCTGGAAGTTCTCCCGGATGCCCCTGGTGGCCACGGCCATCATGCGGGTGGCCATGTATGAGATCCTGTACATGCCCGACATTCCCAACGGCGCGGCCATCAACGAGGCCGTGGAGCTGGCCAGGAAGTATGAGGGGGACGAGGTGGCGAAATTTGTCAACGGCATCCTGGGCACCTTTGTCCGGGAGGAAATCAAAGAATAAGGCGGGGGAGAGCGTACGCGGTGCGCTCTCTTTCTTCTCATAGACGGAAGGCAGGTGAAGGACGGATGGAGCAGCGGGTCTTCTCCGTCTCCGAGGTCAACAACTACATCAAGAACACCCTGGACAGCGATCCGCTGCTGGGGGAGATCTACATCCGGGGGGAGCTGTCCAACTACAAGGTCTACCCCTCCGGTCACCACTACTTTACGCTCAAGGATGCTGAGGGGGCCCTCCGGTGTGTGCTCTTCCGGGGGCAGGCGTCCCGTCTGCGGTTCCGGCCGGAGAACGGCATGAAGGTCATCGCCTTCGGCCGCGTCACCGTGTTCCCCCGGGACGGGGCCTATCAGCTCTACTGCAGCGGCCT
>CALXDE010000223.1 GCA_944386965.1 uncultured Oscillospiraceae bacterium | reverse complement strand
AAAACGATTTCTGCCTCGCCATCCGCAATTTGGCCCCGCCGCTGGCCCACTCACCCGCTTATATTGACAAAGCGCCAGGCAAAAATTTATAATATGCGCAACAATACCGTCCGTCTATAGCGGAAAGGGGGACATGCTGGTGTATGAACAGAAGCGGTGCGTTCTGATTGCCGATGACGAGGAACGCATTCTCCGGGCGCTGAAAGATTTGCTGACCGCCAAAGGTTTCCATGTGCTGACAGCGGGAGATGGTCGGGCCGCCCTGGAGATATGGGGCCAATACCGGGAACAGATCGACCTTGTGCTGCTGGATGTGATGATGCCGGAGCTGGATGGCTTCGCTGTCCTGCGGGAGCTTCGGAGACAGGACCCGGAACTGCCGGCGATTTTGCTCACTGCCCGGGGGGAGGAATACGATCAGCTCCTGGGCTTCTCCTCCGGCGCGGACGACTACATTCCCAAGCCCTTCTCCACCAAGGTTCTCCTGGCCCGGATGGAGGCGGTTCTGCGCCGGAGCGGGCGGGAGAAGGCGGAAAGCCTGCGGGCCGGCGAGATCCTCCTGATTCCAGAGCAGCGGAGAGTGGAGGCATCCGGACAGAATGTGGAGCTGACCCGGCGGGAATTCGACCTGCTCCACTGCTTTTTGTGCAACCAGGGACGTATCCTCTCCCGGGAGCAGCTGCTCAACACCGTCTGGGGCTACGACTATGAGGGAGACGAGCGGACCGTGGACACCCACGTCAAAAACCTGCGCAGCAAGCTCCACGGCTGCGGCGGCTACATCCAGACTGTCTACCGGGTGGGCTACCGCTTTGAGGTGTAGCCGTGAGGCGGGCCCTCTCCATCCGCACCCAGGTGCTCTCCCTGTGTGCGGCGCTGCTGCTGATCGCGGCGGCGGGGCAGCTGCTGTTCGGAACATTTTTTGCCCGGACCTACTTCCTGAACCAGAAGAAAACGGAGATCGAGGACTTCTTCGGGTATATCCGGGACCGCTACCCAGGCGACGACCCCGCCCGGCTCTACGAGCTGCTCCAGGAGGGGGAGGATATCCAGAACATCCGGGTGGCCATCTACAACGCCTCCGGGGGGCTGATCTACACCAGCCGCCCCATGGGGGAGGGATACGGCGTGGAGCCCTTCTTCCCAGCGCTGGATGAGAACATCCCCTTCTCCGAAACGCCGGAGGCCCAGGAGCTGCCCGGGCGAACCCGGGAGGATGCCCAGCTGGGCCTCACCGGGGAGTTCTCCTTCCAGGGAGAGGACCGGTATGTGCTGCTGTGGGTGATGGTGGCCTCCATCGAAAGCAGCATCACCGCCTTCAACCACGTCTCCGCCTGGATCGTGGGGGGCGTGCTGCTGGTGGGGGCTCTGGCCAGCGCGCTGTTCGCCCGGAAGATCGCCCGGCCCATCCGGCGCATCCAGCAGGTATCCCGGCAGATGGCGGACCTGGACTTCTCCGCCCGGGCAGACGAGTCGGTACAGGTCAGCGAACTGCGGGACCTGGCGGGCAGCGTCAACCAGATGGCCGGACAGCTCAGCGGCGCCATTGCGGAGCTGCGCCGGGCCAACAGCCAGCTTCAGGAGGACGTGGAGCGGCAGAAGCGCCTGGAGCAGATGCGGCGGGAGTTCGTAGCCGCAGCCTCCCACGAGATGAAGACGCCCCTGTGCCTGCTGCAGATGTACGCGGAGAACCTGAAGGACAACGTCTCCGGCATCGACAAGGACTATTACTGCGACACCATCATCGACGAGGTGGAGCGCCTGAGCGATCTGGTGGGCGGGATGCTGGAGCTCTCCGCCGTGGAAAACGGCCTCTCGGCCATGGAGATGGCGCCGCTGGATCTGGGAGCGCTGTGCGGCGCTGTCCTGGACCGGATGGCCCCGGTGCTGGGCCGGTTCCGTCTGGTTCGGGAGATCGCTCCCGGCTGCGCCGTCCTGGGCGACGCCAAAGCCCTGGGCATGGCGGCGGAGAACTTCCTCTCCAACGCCGCCGCTCACACTCCGGAGGGCGGCAAGATCGCCGTGACGGTGGAGCGCATGGAGGATACAGTCCGCCTCACCGTCCAAAATCAGGGGCCGAACGTTCCGCCGGACCGCCTGGAGCGGCTCTGGGAGAGCTTCTACAAGGCGGACGCGGCCCGGGTCCGGACCGATGGGACCCACGCCGGCCTGGGACTGGCCATTGTGAAGAACGTGGTGACCCGTCACGGCGGGACCTGCCGGGCGGAGAACACGGCGGAGGGGATGGTCTTCTCCTTCTCCCTGCCGGCGCAGGCGGAATAGAGAACTCCCAGAGAGGGAGGGCAGCGGTTTTGCTGTCCTCCCTCTCCTTTTGCTGCCGGGAAACGGCTGGGATACGTGGATTTATAAAATATTTAACAGGACAACAAAGTTTCATCACAACTTCCCGATAGGATTGGCATGGAAAAACCAGGTGCCCCGCCCCCAGGCGGGGCCGCCCTGTCAGGAGGAATGGATGATGCTGTGGTTGAAAAAGAAGAAGACGGAGGATGAGGCGATCGCCTCGGAGAGCCGGTTCACCAGGCTGCTGGAGGGCATTGCCGCCCGACTGCCCCGGCGGGGCGAGTGGAAGGGCTTCTGGAAATCCCTGTGGGAAAAGAAGCCCTGGAAGTCCTGGAGCCGGAAGCGCATTGTGGTGACGGCCCTGGCGGGCGTCCTGGTGATCGCCTCCTGCGTGGGGGGATACGCCCTGTTCTTCGCCCAGGAGGAGCGCGTCGCCGTCACCGGCACCACCACCT
>CALXDE010000222.1 GCA_944386965.1 uncultured Oscillospiraceae bacterium | reverse complement strand
GGGTGCCCAGGTCCAGCACGTCGGCCCCGGCGGTGCACAGCCCGGCGATGAGAGAGCCCTTGAGCAGGTCCCCGGAGATGCGGGTGTCCTTGCCGATGGTCACCAGGGGCTTCTCCCCAGGCTTCTTCCCCTTGGCCAGCACCGCCGCCGCCGCCAGCCCCACCTTGTAAGCCAGGTCAGCATCAAGACCGGCGTTGACCACGCCGCGGATCCCATCAGTCCCAAACAATTTACCCATATTATGATTACCTCTTTCTTCCAAATTGGTCAAAGTTTCGTTTTAATGCCCGCTCCACAGGAAAAATGCTGCCCAGCAGCACCACAACCTGGATGGCCACGACCGGAACACAGCCCATCCCGATCTCGCCCACGCTCCGGCCCCGGAGAAACAGCATGGGCGCCAGGGACACCGGCAGCAGGATGAGCCCCACCCGGAACCAGAGCTTCCCGCACACCTGGTGGGCAAAGTCCCAGGTCTGCTGGTTTTTCATGGACCGGGAGGTGCGGTAGCCGTAGAGGGCGTTGATATTTTTGGGCGGATGCTTCAAAAAGCGCCGGCCGAAGAACAGCATCACGGCGGGGATCAGCAGGCACATGGCGGTGCAGTACAGCCAGAATCCCATTGCACAGGCCTCCTTTTCTCCCCACTCACAGGGACAGCTGGTCCAGACCTCCGCTCTCCCACCCGGGGACGCTGAGCCCCAGGTGCTCATAGGCCTTGGGGGTGACGCACCGGCCTCTGGGCGTGCGGGTGAGAAAGCCCAGCTGCATCAGGTAGGGCTCATACACGTCCTCCAGGGTGACCGCCTCCTCGTTGATGGTGGCGGCCAGGGTCTCCAGGCCCACCGGGCCCCCCCGGTAGTTCTCGATGATGCTGCGGAGCATCCGGTGGTCGATGGCGTCCAGGCCCAGGTGGTCGATCTCCAGGGCGGTAAGGGCCTGGTCGGCCACCTTCCTGGTGATGACGCCCCCCGCCCTCACCTGGGCGAAGTCCCGCACCCGGCGGAGCATCCGGTTGGCGATGCGGGGGGTCCCCCGGCTGCGCCGGGCGATCTCCATGGCCCCGTCCTCCTCGATGGGCACCCCCAGGATGCCCGCCGAGCGCTTGACGATGAGGGCCAGCTCCTGGGGTGTGTAAAGCTCCAGCCTTAACGTCACCCCGAACCGGTCCCGGAGCGGGGCGGACAGCTGGCCCGCCCGGGTGGTGGCCCCGATAAGGGTGAACTTGGGCAGATCCAGACGGATGGAGTTGGCGGACGGCCCCTTGCCGATGATGATGTCAATGGCGAAGTCCTCCATGGCCGGATAGAGCACCTCCTCCACCGAACGGTTGAGGCGGTGGATCTCATCCACAAAGAGGATGTCGTTCTCGTTCAAATTGGTCAGCAGCGCCGCCAGATCCCCGCCTTCTCAATGGCCGGGCCGGAGGTGATGCGGATGTTGACCCCCATCTCGTTGGCGATGATGCCGCTGAGGGTGGTCTTGCCCAGACCCGGGGGACCGTGAAGCAGCACGTGATCCAGAGGCTCACGGCGCAGTTTGGCCGCCTGGATGAACACCTCCAGGTTGGCCTTGGCCTTCTCCTGGCCGATGTACTCCCGCAGGGTCTGGGGCCGCAGGGACCCCTCGTTCTCGTCCTCCCGGGTCAGGGAGGTGGTGACCAGAGGCGAAAAGTCCTCCATATTCAGTTCGTCGTTGGAATAGTCAATGGCCATAGGTTACCTTCCTGATCAAGCAGTTTCTGATTCCTTCTTACATCACAAATATCCCGCTCAGCGCCATACATGTCCCCGCGGCAAGCAGCGCGCCGGAGCGGACCAGGCCGCGGCGCAGGGCCCCCTTCTCTTCCTCGGAAAGCCAGCCGCCCTGCCGCCTCCGGACCATCGGCTCCACGCAGGGCAGGAAGAAAAAGTAGGACGCAAGCAGGCACAAGCACCCGAGCAAAATCACCTTTGCCGCCCCCCCTCTCTCCCCTTTTCCGAAACGGCCCGCCGGCGTCAGCGCGGCTCCTCCCGCCGGAAGTCTATGTATTCTCCGCACCAGTGGCAGTGTCCGCTCCAGTACTGCCAGAGCTGCGCGCCGCACGACGGACACCGGAAAAAGAGAAGACAGCCCACCCAGTCCAGGACAATCAACGCCAGGGCGATCAGGATGGGCGCAAGATCCAGCGGGGAGCCCTCCAGCCCGAAGTACAGCAGGATCATACAGATCACCATGCCACAGATGCGGAAGTGGAACCTCCGCCACCGGGCGGGCGGAACGCGCTCTCGGAGTTTTCTCACGTCGTCCCCTCCCCTCTCAAAATCCAAAATCACGCACTATCCGTTGACGGTGATCTTCCCAAGAAGGAAAAGAGGTCCAGCATTCCCCCGTCGGGAATTTTCCCATCGCTTCTCCGCCTTCCAGCAGACCGTCAGTACCGAATGATGTAGTAAATCACATATACCCAGCTGAACAGGCCGTGGACAATGGCCCAGAACACTGAGTGCCAGTTCACATAGGAGATCACCATGGCAAGACACATGCCGAAGGTGATGCCGTTCTTGATCACCGTTTTGGATGTCCGGTTCTCCATAGCGCTGCGTCCCCCCCTTCTTCGTCGCGAATCAATTGCGCCAGCCGGAGCGCCACCTCCCGGGGAGGCAGGCCATCCGTATGGACTTTTTTCGTGGCCTGCGCCTCATACAGGGGCAGATAGGCCAAACTCCGTTCCACCACGTCCGCCGTCCGCAGGCCGGAGCGGATATCCCGCTCCAATCTGCCGTGGAGCGTATCCCTGGAGGCGAGGAGCGTAAAGCAGTGGACCGCGGCCCCCTTCGTATCCAGTCTGGACAGGATGGTTTCCAGCGTCTCCGGCTGCTGGAGCACCCAGCCAAAGACAATATACATCAGCTCTTCACAGCGCAGAAAGCGGTTCAGCACCCCGCAGATGTTGTCCAGCACCATGGCCTTGGTCCCCTCTGTCACAAGAAACGGGCGCATCTCCCAGCACCAGTCCCCGTCCAGATAGGCCCCCGGCCGCAGCAGCTCCAGCAGCTCCCGGCAGGCTGCGGTCTTCCCCACGCCCATGGGTCCGTTGACGACAATCAGGCGCTTCATCCCTTGACCATCCGCTTCAAAGCCTGACGGATGATCTCCTCCAGCGGCTGCTCCATGTCCAGCCCCTTGAGGGCCACGTTGATCTCCCCCTGGCTGTATCCCAGCACCGCCAGGGCGGCGCCGGCCTCGGAGAGCTTGTTCTCCGGGATCACAGCTACCGGCGCTCCCGCCGGGCCGCCGCCCGCGCTGAACTCTGTCTGGCCCTTGGCCAGCTTATCTTTCAGTTCCAAAATCACCCGCTGGGCGATCTTCTTGCCGATACCCGGAGCGCAGGTCAGAGCCTTCTCATCTCCGGTGATGATGCTCAGAGCCAGGTTCGCCGGCGCGGAGGCGGAGAGGATGCTCAGAGCCGCCTTGGGTCCCACGCCGCTGACGGAGATCAGCAGCTCAAAGAGGTTGCGCTCCTCTTGGGTGGAGAAGCCGTAGAGCTCCATGGCGTCCTCCCGGACGTTTAAGTGAGTGTAGAGTTTGGCCTTCTCCCCCTTTTTCAGGGTGGAGAGGGTGTATGTGGTGGTGCGGCAGGCGTACCCCACGCCGCCGCAGTCGATCACCGCCAGGTAGGGCTCCACGTGCCCCACCGTGCCGGAGAGATAATAGAACATAACAGCCTCCTCCGCCGCCCTGCAGCGGCGCTCAATCCTTCAAAAGATACCGGACCTCCCCGGTGTAGCAGACCTCCAGGAAAAATTCCAGGCAGCGGCCCGGCAGGTTCAGAAAACCCTCCAGCTTCATCTGGCGAAAGCCATAAGTCTCGTCCATGATGTCCAGGCTCGCCTTGCCATACTCCCGCACAAACGTCTCCAGGGTCATCTTTTGGCCGGTAAAGCGGCCGCAGTTGCCGCAGAGGACATCCGTGTACTCCAGTACATAGACATAGGAGGAATCCGCATCCACACCGGTGAGCTCCACATCGCCGTCCACCTGGCTGTAGGGCTCCGCGGTGCGGACATACCCGTACTGGGTCACCAGGCGCAGGGTGTCCCCCTCCAGCTTCAGAGAGAGGATATGGGCGTCATGAAGGCTGTAGGGCGGGTCGGGAATCGGCTGCTTGACAACGATTGGCATAGCGCTCACCTCGTATCGTATTTCTTGGGATCAAACACCCGGTCGGTGTTCAGGAGAGACGTGGCGGACCGGGCGTGGCAGATGGCCAGGGCCAGCGCGTCGGCGGCGTCGTCCGGCCGGGGGATCTCCTTCATCTTCAAAAGCCGGGCCGTCATGGCCATGACCTGCCGCTTGCCGGCCTTCCCATAGCCCGCCACGGACTGTTTGACCTGCATGGGGGTATACTCATACACCGGCACCCCGGAGCGCTCCAGCTCCAGCAGGAGCACCCCCCGTCCGTGGGCCACAGCGATGCCGGTAGTGATGTTCTTGGTAAAAAACAGCTCCTCCACCGCCGCCTCGTCCGGGTGGAACTGCCCGATCAGCTCCGACATATCCTGGGAGATCTGGTAAAGCCGGTTGGAAAGCGGAATCCCCGCCGGTGTGGTAATCACCCCGTATCGGACCAGCCGCTGACTCCCGCGGTCCGCGTCCACTACGCCAAAGCCAATGGTGGCAACGCCCGGGTCAATCCCCAAGATCCGCATAGCTTCCTCCCCGCACAATAATTCATTTTATTCTAACATCTGTTTGAGAAAAAGGCAATAGAAAAACACCCGCGGCACACCGGCCGCGGGTGCAGGCTTTCCCACGTCTATTCTTCCAGAGCGAAGGTAAAGCTGCCCTGAAATTTTTCCCCTCGGAGGCGGACGGAAAAGCGCCCCATCCCCCGGACATCCGCCCGGGTTTCCAGGGCCGTGACACCGTACCAGGCGTACCGCACGGCCCCGGACCGGTCCGCCACCTCCAGGCAGACACTCCCGGCTTCCCCCGCGATGGAGATCCGGAGCGCGGAGGATTTTCCGGAGTAAAACCAGCGGATCAGCCGCCCGGAGAGCAGCGCATAGCTCCCTCGCCACCAACGGGTCAGTCCCCAGTTCCAGCCCGCGCTGACGGCGGCAATCTGGACGCTGAGGAGGCCCGTCCGGTACAGCGCCAGCAGCAGCGCCGGAACCAACAGCAGCAACAGCCACCAGCTTCCCATCAACCTCTCCCCCTTCTGTCTGTAAAGTCTCTCGGCTTTTCGGGACAATTTTGTTTTTTCCGTCGAAAAAGAGGACAGCGGGCAGAAAATCGCCTCTCTGCCCGCTGTCTATGGAAATTCCTTTTCAGTCATTGCGCCCCAAGCCACTCCTTCCATCAGGCCCGGGGATGGGCCTTCTGATAGACATCCTTGAGCTTCTGCTTGACCATGTGGGAGTAAATCTGGGTGGAGGAGATATCCGCGTGACCCAGCATCTCCTGGATAGAGCGCAGGTCCGCCCCGTTCTCCAGCAGATGCGCGGCAAAGGAGTGGCGCAGGGTATGGGGGGTGATATCCTTCTGGATGCCGGCCCGCTCCTGATAGTATTTGATGATCTTCCAGAACCCCTGGCGGCTCATGCGCTCCCCGTTCATATTGACAAACAGGGCGTGTTCCTCCGGGTCCACAACGATCTGGGGCCGGTACTCCCGGACATAGTCCTGCAGCGCCCGGATCGCCGTCTGATAGAGCGGAATCACCCGCTCCTTGCCCCGGCTGGCACAGCGGAGCAGGCCGGCGCTGAAGTTCACATCCCCCAGATCCAGCCCGATCAGCTCACTGACCCGGATGCCCGTGGCGTACAGCAGTTCCAGCATGGCATGGTCCCGATAGCCCTTGGCATCCACGCACTGGGGCTGGTCCAGAAAAAGCTCCACCTCTTTACTGGTGAGAATCTGGGGATACTTGCGCTCCGCCCGCACCGGTGAAACCCCCCTGGCGGGGTTGCTGTCAGCCACTCCCGCCCCCATCAGATACGCGAAGAAGGACTTGAGGGAGGCTATGCCCCGGGCCACACTGGCTGCGGACTTCCCCCGGCCGGTCATATAGGCCACATACCCCTCCACGTGTTCCTGGGTACAGCGCTCCACCGGGACCTCCGGCACGGCCCGGAGATATGCCTCAAACTGCCGCACATCCCGCAGGTAGGAGGTCACCGTGTTTTCCGAGGCATGCTTCTCCTGGCGCAGATAGGCGCCGTAGTCCTCGATATAATCCGCCACAGGTCCTCCCCCTCTCCGCAAAACAGTCATCCGCCAAGGGCGCCCAGCGCCCACTGGAACAGAGACGGCGTCACATACCGCTCCACACAGACGCCCAGCATCAGCCACACCACACACACACAAAGCCGATAGAAATAGGCGCCGTCATAAACCACCGGGGCACAGCGCTTCCCCCTCCGCCCGGTCAGACGGGAGGACGCGCGCGCCCAGGCGCCGACAGCCACCCACAGGAAACAGGGCACCGTGAACAGTGCCCGGGGTCCAAACAGCGCCAGGGCCAGAAGCGCGCCGGCGCGGCCGTATACCTGAGAAAAACAGGCCACCGCAAACATGGTCAAAAACCCATAGGCCCCGGAGAGAACCGGCAGGAGGAAAATCCCCACCGGAACAAGTCCCAGCAAGAACGCCGCCAGGAACTCCGTAAAATAGAGGCGCGCCGCCGTAAACAGGGAAACCGTCCGCACCGCTCCCTCCTGATAGAGGTCACAAAATCCGGACAGATACTCCGCCAGGGCCAGCTGCGAGCGCTCTCCGCAGGAGGCGGCATAGAGATACCCGCCCACCATTCCCAGCGTGAACAGCAAGCCCAAACACAGGACCTGTACCGTCAACGCCTGTCCCGGCTGCCCGCGCAGGCCCCGCGTCCATTTTTTCAGTCCCACACCATCACCTCTCGCAACAACCTATGAGGGCGGATGTGGGAATAGACCCTTGTCCTGAAACGTACTTTTTATAATAGGACAAATTTCCCGTTTTCGCAATATGTAAACCAATGCGTTCCCAGATTTCGTCAGTTATGACAAAATATTATGTAAACAAAATTATGTAAACTATGTAAATTGCTTTTGCAAGGGGGCTCCGTCTGCGCACATCTGGTATCCCTGGAGATACCGTCCTACCAAATATAGTCTCTATCGAGAAGTCCCGGTCTGGAGCCCTGCGTCCTCACCACTTCCCGGCCGGATGTCTCTTTTCCGGATTTTTGTGATTTTTCACAAAGAGCTCCAGCGTCCTCCTCCCTCCCCGCCGATACCTTCGCGTATTATGTAACCATCACTTTCTCCGCTCCCGCCGCCGGCGCTTCCCCCGTTTCGGACCTGCCGTCAGCGCCGCCAGCGTCCCGCCAGTTAATGAGGCGGCTCCAATTCCCGCCAGTTGTCTTCCCGCCGCCGGAAATTCTCCGCCTGACGCCAGCAGCCCCAGCAGCCCAACCAGAACCAGTCCGGCCACCGCCCCCGCGCTCAAAAGCATACGGCCGCTCTGGCAGCCTCGCCCCATCGCCCATACGCCGATCAGCGCCGCAACCCCCGCCGATCCCCAGACCAGTACAGGGGCGTACGCTTCCCCGATCGTCTCCCGAGCGACCAGCAGCGCATTGAGAAACTGCAGTGTCAAATCAACTCCCAGCGTACACAGGGCGCTCCACGCCGCCGCCTTCCAAACCGGCCGTACATTCTCCTTTTTCGGCATAGAAAAACCTCCCGGAACATATGTCTTGGAACAACATATTTTCCGGGAGGGCAACTTATGCGTTTTTTACGGTCTTACTTCTTCTCGTCCTCAAAAGGATTCTCGGCAGCGGGAGCCTTCTCTTCGATCTTGGCAGGCTCCTCCTTCTTTTCCTCTTTCTTTTCTTCCTTCTTCTCGTCCTTCTTGTTCTCCGGCTGGTCGCTGGTCTGGACGCCGGTGGAGGAAACCGCCCACTTGGTCAGTTCCAGGCGGACCCGGTCGTCGCTCGTCTCAATGACGATGGTGTTCTCCGTCACATAGACGATCTTTCCCACAATGCCGCCGATGCTGGTGATCATATCCCCCTTTTTCAGGGAATCCCGCATCTGCTGGGCCTGCTTTTTCCGCTTGGACTCCGGGCGGATCAGCAGGAAATAGAAGATGGCGACCATGACAACAATCATGATAATACCGGAATACTGCTCAGGCATAGTAGTTACGTCTCCTTTTTCTTCATCAAATTGGGGCAGCGCAGCGGCTGCCGATTTGCAGACTAGAAAATATTATATCCAATCCGGCAGGATTTGGCAAGCCTAAATTTTCTCGTTCAGCTTCTCGCTGTAGGCCGCCCGAAACGCCTCAAACGCCCCGGCGTCCAAAGCCTCCCGGATCTTTTCCATCAGCCGGTTGTAGAAATAGAGGTTGTGGAGCACCGCCAAGCGCATGGCCAGAATCTCCTCCGCCTTGAAGAGGTGGCGCAGGTAGGCCCGGCTGTAGGTCCGGCACACCGGACAGTCGCATTCCGGGTCGATGGGACCGGTGTCCAGCTTGTACTTCTCGTTTTTGATGTTGATCGCGCCGCTCCAGGTGAAAAGCCGCCCGTGACGGGCGTTCCGGGCGGGCATGACGCAGTCGAAGAAGTCGATGCCCCGGGCCACCCCCTCGATGATATTGCTGGGGGTTCCCACCCCCATGAGATAGCGGGGCTTGTCGGCCGGCATGAAGGGCTCCACCTGCTCGATGATGTGGTACATGGTTTCCGTGCTCTCCCCCACCGCAAGGCCGCCGATGGCAAAGCCGTCGCAGTCGATCTGGGCGATCTGCTGCATCTGCCGCACCCGCAGGTCGTCGTAGGTGCCCCCCTGGTTGATGCCGAAGAGCATCTGGCCGGGGTTGACGCAGTCCGGCAACGCATTGAGCCGGTCGTGCTCGGCCTTGCACCGCACCAGCCAGCGGTAGGTCCGCTCACAGGATTCCTTTACATATGCATAGGGCGCCGGATTTTCCACGCACTCGTCGAAGGCCATGGCGATGTCGCTGCCCAGATTGGACTGGATGCGCATGCTCTCCTCCGGCCCCATAAAGATCTTCCGCCCGTCCAGGTGAGAGGCAAAGGTAACGCCCTCCTCCTTGATTTTCCGCAGGGAGGCCAGAGAGAATACCTGGAACCCGCCGGAGTCGGTGAGAATGGGCCCCTCCCAGGCCATCATCCGGTGGAGGCCGCCCAGGGCCTTCACCACCTCGTCCCCCGGACGCAGGTGCAGGTGGTAGGTGTTGCTCAATTCGATCTGGCAGCGGATGCCCTTCAGATCCCGGGCGGACAGGCCGCCCTTGATGGCCGCCTGGGTCCCTACGTTCATGAACACCGGGGTCTGGACCACGCCGTGGGCGCAGGAAAACCTGCCCCGCCGGGCCCTGCCCTGGGTTTTGATGATCTCAAACATGTACTTCCTCCTTGTCAGCCGCAAAACCGGATTTTCGGCTCCGCTTTCCTCGCGGGGGACGTCAAGCCGCTTGCCCGCGCTCACGCCGCCCCGATCCCGGCGGAGCAAGGTCAGCCGGCCCCCTTGTCATTCCGCTCCTTCTCCTCCCGCTTCTCCTTCGGGTCCCGCTCCAGCATTCCGTCATAAAAGCCGGGCTTTTTGTTCCTCTGCCGGTCCACCCAGCGGGCCAGGCGCGGCGTGAGCGCCAACGCCCCGCCGACAATGACAAGGAACAGCCCCAGGAAAATCACCACCGCCGCCAGATCGTTTCCGGCAAATCGCTCAAAAAGCGCGGACATCCACCCTCTCCCCTTTCTCTCACAATTCCCGGAGGTCCCCCTCCGCGTCCCCCGGCGTCTCAAGGTCCGGTCCGCCGGGCAGTCTCCGCCGCACACGCCGCAGCACCAGCGCCGCCAGCGCCCCCGCCAGCAGCGACGTACCCGCGAAATTCAGCCACAGTCCCGTAAGCCCCAGCGGCCACAGAGCCGCCACCAGCAGCACCGGGAATACCAGGGCCGTGGATACAGAGATGATGGAGGCCGCCGCCGCTTGCTCGATGGCCAGCATATAACTTTGGGTGGCAAAGGAGAACCAGCGGGTCAGGTAGGTAAAGCTGAAAAGCCGCAGCGCCGCGGCCGCCTCCGCCAGGAAGCCGGCCTCCCCGCCGCCGACAAACAGCGCTCCGATCTGGGCGGGAAAGGCATAAATCACCGCGGCGGCTATCACCGAGAACAGCGCGCTGGCGGAGAAGCAGCAGCGCTCGATGGCCCGGACCCGGGAGAATTTCCCGGCTCCCAGGTTGTAGCCCACCGCCGGCTGCAGGGAGTCGCACATCCCATACAGCAGGGGCTGAATGAATCCCTCGGCGTACATCAGGATGCCATAGATGGACACGGCCGATTCCCCGCCCAGCCGCACCAGCAGAAAATTCATCAGAATCGATGTGATGCGTCCGGCAATGTTGTTGAGGAAATTGGGCGTGCCGTTGGCCACGATCTTCCGGATCATCCCCCAGGAAAACCGGGGAGCGCAGAATCGCAGCGGCATGGAGCGCCGGAAGAACGGGTAAAACGCCGCCAGGGCGCTGACAAACATGCCCGTGCAGGTGGCGGCCGCCGCGCCCCAGATGCCCCAGCGGAACACCGCCAGGAACAGAAACTCCAGCACGCCGCTCAGGACCGACATAAAGAGATTGAGCATCATGCTCCGCCGGACCCGGCCGCAGATGCGCAGGTAGTTGTCCACCGCGAAGATGATCGTGGTCACCGGGGAACAGAGGGCATAGACCCGCAGATACTCCACCGCCAGGTCCGCGAACATCCCCTCCGCTCCCATGGCGGCCATCAGCGCCGGACCGGACAGGAACAGGACCGCCCCCACCGCCGCGCTGGAGGTCACGATCAGAATGCAGGCGCAGGTGAAGATGTTGTTGGCGGTCTTTTCATTTTTCCGGCCCAACGCAATGGAGATGGGCACCGCCGAGCCAACACCCACCAGATCCGCCAGCGAGAAATTGATGATGACGAAGGGCATGGCCAGATTCAGCGCCGCGAAAGCCGTCTCCCCCAAGAAGCGCCCCACAAAGATGCCGTCGATCAGCTGGTAGAGCGCCGAGGCCAGCATGCTTACCGCCCCCGGCACCGCCGCCATCAGAAACAGTCGGAAGGGCGGCGTTCTGGCAAATCTCTCGTAGAGGGTCTGAGCCTTCATACAGTCTCCTTTCCATCCCCGGAGGGCGGTGCATGCAGCGCCCTGTGTTCAAATTCCCGGCAGAGGGCCTGCGCAAAATAGGCGACGCCATCCACAAAGCTGTCGGAATACCGCGCCAGCGTCTGTTCCATGGCCGCGCGCTCGGCGGCGTACACCTGCCCCAGGAGCTCCCCGGCATAGGCCCGGCCGCTCTCGGTAAGCGCAATGATCTTCTCCCGGCGCTCCCCCTGCCTCAGGGTCGCATAGCCGGCAGACACCAACTCCTTCACGTTGGTATTGACCGTGGTCTTGGGGATCATCCAGTCCCGGCAGATCTCCGTCTGGGAGTGGGGCCGTCCGTCGTCCAGCGCGTAGAGAAGATAGAGCAGATTCTCCTTGGCGGCAAATCTGCGGGCAAAGTAGTAAAAGGCTCCGTCGATCTTGCAGACGTTCTGCATCAGCCGGATGATCTGCTCCACTGTCTCGTCCATCTGCGTCTCCTTTTGCATCGTAGAATCGCGCAGGGCCCAGTATAGTACGAATCCGTATCAAAGTCAATGGGCCCGCCGCATTTTCTTTCCCCCGGAGCGATCTTCTCCGGAGAAGGCAGTCGGCGGGCGGCTCTATGAGCCGCCCGCCGCTTACAGTTCGGTAAATGTGAATCGGTGTCTGCCGCCGGCCTCGAAGACCACTTCGTAGATCATGCTGCCGTCCCGGACGCTGTGGAGATACGACGCGCCCCGCTCATCCTTGTAGATCCCCCGGACATACCGCTCCGGAGAGACAAGGGTCCGCTCCTGGATGGTGCACTGATTCTGCACCAAGTTCCCGCCGCAGGGCATAAACACCTCCTGAACGATCTCATATCGCTTCACGCTCTCCCTCCTTTGCCGAAGCTGCCGCCTTAGTATGCCGGATTTTCATGGCTTTATTACAACGCCGGAAGTTCCGGACTCTACGGCGCGTTTGTTGCGCCGGCGGGAAAATTGCGCTATGATACCGGCAGACTGGATAGGAGGGAAATGCTGTGGACTGCGAAAAAATCGGAAAACTGATCCGCCAAATCCGGCAGGAAAAGAGGATGACCCAGCGCCAGCTGGCGGAACGTCTGGGGATATCTGACCGCGCGGTGAGCAAATGGGAGAGAGGATACGAGTGCCCGGATGTCTCCCTGCTGGCGGATCTGGCGGCGGCGCTGTCTGTGGGAGCGGAAGCCCTGCTGTCCGGCGAGATAACCGATCAGGAGGAGAATGGAAGAAGCATGAAGCATACGAGATATTATGTCTGCCCCCGCTGCGGGAACCTGCTTTTAGCGACCGGGGAGGCGGCCATCACCTGCTGCGTCCGCAGCCTAAAGCCTCTGGAGGCGGCAAAAGCGGCGGAGGAAGAGAAACTGCAGGTGGAACAGGTGGAGGACCAGCGCTTCCTCACCACATCCCACCCCATGACCAAAGCGCATTACATTGCCTTCGTGGCTTTCGCCACAGGGGATGCCATCCATCTCCAGCGGCTGTACCCGGAGTGGGACCTGCAGGTGCGCGTCCCGGGCCAGGGCCACGGAACCCTGTTATGGTACTGTACGGAGCACGGGCTGTTTTACCAGTACATTTGAACGCGGAGCGGCGGGAAATCCCATCGCCTGCCCCCTCTCCGTTTTTCGAAAAATGTTCAGCCCTTGCCTGCCATCACCCGGCAGAAGAAACGGCCGGCTGGAAGGAAGGCCACACGCGCATCGCCGCTTAAATCAACCCATACTCCGCCAGCGTCTCCTCCAGCTCCAGGCGGTGGGCGGGTGAGAGCGCGCACAGAGGCAGGCGCAGGATGTCCTGGCAGTAGCCCATAAGGGAGAGGGCGGTCTTCACCGGGATGGGGTTCACCTCCCGGAACAGGACCTCAATGAGCCGCCGCAGCTTCAGCTGCATCTCTCCCGCCTGGACGAAATCCCCCCGCAGGCAGGCGGCGGTCAGCTCGTGCATCGCCCGGGGCACCACATTGGCGGCCACGGAGATGACGCCCCTGCCCCCCAGCAGGCAGACGGCGGCGGTGTCCTCGTCGTTGCCGGACCAGAGGTAGAAGTCCTCGGGGCACAGCTCCCGGGTCTTCTGGATGAGGGAAAAATTGCCGCTGGCCTCCTTGACGCCCACAATCCGCGGGTGCTCTGCCAGCTGGGCGTAGGTTTCAGCGGCGATGGTGACACCGGTGCGGGAGGGGACATGGTAGACGATGAGGGGCAGGTCCACCGCGTCGGCAATGGCGCAGTAGTGCCGGACCAGGCCCTCCTGGGTGGCCTTGTTGTAGTAGGGCGTCACCACCAGCACGCCGTCCACTCCGGCCAGGGCCGCGTCCTTGGAGAGGGTGATGGCGTTCTCCGTGCTGTTGGAGCCGGTGCCGGCAATGACCGGCACCCGGCCGTCCACATGGCGGACGGTTGTCTCGATGGCCCGCATCCGCTCCACATAGGACATGGTGGCCGCCTCGCCGGTGGTGCCGCAGACCACGATGGCATCGGTCTTGCCCAAAAGCTGAAAGTCGATAAGCCGCCGCAGGGCGGGGTAGTCCACTGTCTCCGGTGTGAACGGGGTGATGATGGCGGCGGCGGACCCGACAAAAACAGGCTGTCTCACAAAAAAGAACCTCCTTACGTCAACTGAGAGTCAAAAAAAGAGGATGAGCCCATTGGCTCATCCTCTTTGGTGTACAGGACAAAATGGTTACTTCTTCTCGATATACCCCTCGGCGCACAGCAGCTCCGCCAGGAGGACCGCGCCGCCGGCGGCGCCCCGGAGGGTGTTGTGGCTGAGGCAGACGAACTTGTAGTCATACTGGGTGTCCGGCCGCAGGCGGCCGATGGAGACGGCCATGCCGTTCTCCAGCATCCGGTCCAGCTTGGTCTGGGGACGGTTA
>CALXDE010000221.1 GCA_944386965.1 uncultured Oscillospiraceae bacterium | reverse complement strand
GGGGGAGGGGTATCGCCGTCGTTGACAGTGTCGCCGCTGGTAACGTCGGAGCCATCCTCTGGGGACACAGCTCCATCAGCCGAGGATGCGAGATATTCCTGTTCCATCTGTGCAAGTGTCTCCACGCTGGGAGCGGCGTTCTCGGTAGGTCCTTCAGCCACAGCGCTTTCCACGGCTTCCGCGGCCTGTTCCATGAGCTCTTGCTCATTGGGTTCAGGGGCAACGCTTTTCTTTCTTGGCATTGCCGATATGAAGCGCATCCTGCAAAGCTGGAATAAGTGGCTACGGCGCAGAGTTCGAATGTACATCTGGAAACAGTGGAAGGAGCCGAAAACCAGGGTGCAAAACCTGAAGAGGTTAGGCATCCCGGCGTGGCAGGCTTACCAGTGGGGAATACCCGCCTGCGCTACTGGAGAGTAGCAGAAAGCGGAATTCTCAGCCGCTCTATTACAAACGAAAAACTCGCACTGGCCGGATACTATGATTTCCCGGCCCAGTACGAGCAACTTCATAAACTGCACTTATGCGATTGAACCGCCGTGTACCGAACGGTACGCACGGTGGTGTGAGAGGACGGCTACTCAATTAATGGGTAGCCTACTACTCGATTTTTTGATTCGGATATCTTGGGCGGAGCCGGTGGGGGACGGTTTATACCGGACCATCCCCTCATCCCTCCAGCAGGCCATCCAACGCTTTTACCGTGCGTTCATCCATTTCCCCGCCGAAAAACTTGTCCAGCACCTTTGAGAAGACGGGCTTCCGGGTGACGAGGTAAAAGAGGGTCATACAGGCCCGCACCTCTGCGCAGTCCGCCTCTCCCAAAAACTCAGAGAGGGGGGCATCCCGTCCCAGCAGCGCCTCTGAGGCCTCCACCAAGCGGCTGGAGAGCAGCGGGTCCATCCAGTACAGCCGGGCCTCCTCCAGATCCCTGATTTTACAGAGATCGGGCCCAAAGTGTCTGTGCTGCACCCGGAGCCGGGGGAAAACAGTGTCAACCCAGCTGCCGTCCTTTTTCCCCCCGTGGATTTGCCGCAGCGCCTTTTCATAGCACCAGCGCTGCACGCTCTCAAACCGATCCACGGTAAACTCCCGGCGGCCAAGCCGATAAATCCGAAAGGGCCCGGTAAATTCCCCCTGCAGGTCTACGTAGGTGTAAAGCGTAATCTCCGGGTCGCTCTCCCCGCCGAAGCCGTCCTCATCCTCCCAGTACCTGCCGTCGGGCTGGATCTGCCAGAGCATGATCCACCGCCCGACCCGGGGCTCAAAGCTGGTGCGGAAGTGGATCCGGGATCCAACGGTCTGGGAGGACAGGGCCTTGACCCAGCAGTCCTCCTCCACAAAGCCAGGAAAATTCTGGATAAGGCCGTCCTCATTGATCAGCATCTTACGGATCCCCTGCTTCTCGTCCACAAAATAGACCGAGGAGTCCTCGCCGGGCTGCCGGTACAGATGGGCCCCGAAGACCACCGTCTGGGTCAGGTAGGGCCCCTCATTCCGGGGCGGGACGGACGCTTTCTTTGTCTCTTCCGGGGGCTGTACCCCCTCGGCGGCGCCGGTCTTCCCGCTCTGCCGGGGCCTATCGCCCCAGGCGCCTCCGAACAGACGTGAGAACCACTTCATTTTTTCACCCCGCTTCACCGCGGCCCCTCCTGTCCCCAGGCGCCGCCCGGCAGACCGCTTGCTGTCTCCTCTCAGTGGGCGGACGCTCCGCCCTCCCCCTTTTCCGGGTCCCCGTCCACCTCCGCCGGGAACCACCTTCTGTCCCCCATCAGCTTTTTGACGGCGGCCAGGGTCATTCTGTCCCTTTCCCCGCAGACACCCCTCCGGAGTATGCGCTTGGCCTGATAGCGGCAGGCGTAGTAGACCTGGCGCCGGAACAGCGCACACTGGCTCTCCTCCCGTCGGCCAAAGCACCCGTACAGGCGGAAGGAGTTCCCCTCGCAAGTGGGACAGATGGGGTCCAGGGGACAGCTGCCACATCCCTCCATGGGCACTCGCTCCACCGCCCCTCCTTTCAGCCGCTCCAGCGCACCGCTGTCCAGCACCAGGTCGGAGAGGAGGTGGCAGGCGCACCGCTCCCCGCTGTGAGTATAGGTCACCCGGCTCTCTCCCGCGCCGCAGGCAAATGGCCCCGGCGCCCCCCCCCGGAGCACGCCCCGCAGGTCGATGGACAGCAGGTCGCTACGGCGCTCCGTGTCGGGGCGCTCCAGCTCGTAGCTGCACAGCTTTTGCAGCTGCCGGCCCAGCTCGGCCAGTGAGGCCTCCCCCCACACTGGGACGCCGCCGGCAAAGGTGTCGTTGACCGGGATGCCCCGGTTCCTGAGGCGGAGGATGTCCTCGGCCATGTGGGCCACGTTGGCCTCGGTAATGGTCATTTTCACCGGAACCTCCGGCCAGAGCCGGTGGAAGTACTCCAAATCAATCATATCGTCGCTCTGGCTGCGGTTGGTGTTCTGGGACTGGCCCTCCCCATCGTAGCTGAGGGTCAGGCTGAACTTTTCCCGGTGCTCTGTCAGCCACGCCCGGATCTCTCCCCGGAGCAGTGTGCCGTTGGTCACGGCGGACAGGAAGTACGGCTTTGGCCACGTCCCGCTCCATATCCACTCCGAGAGCTCCCTGAGCAGGGGGAAGGCGCAGAAGGGCTCGCCGCCGAGGAAGATAAATTCCACCCCGTCATATCCGGACAGGTCCCGGGCGAATACGTCCCTGACGATGCCCTTGGCGGTCTCCAGGGTCATTTCGCCGCCTGAATAGGTCCGGACATAGCAGTAGCTGCATCGCAGATTGCAGGCCCTGGTGAGCAGGAGCGTGACCTGTTTGAGTCGCTCCATACCGCTCAAGGCTTTGTGGAAACGCAGGAGTAGTAGGTGGTGGTGTAGGAGCAGGTGGTATAGGTGCAGTCACCGTAGACCTTTGCGTTGCCCGACGCGTTTTCAACAGGCATGTCCGGCAGATGGCTGTCGATGGCGGCGAAGGCGGCCCGCTCATCCGGCGTGAGGTCCAGGGCGTCCATCACGCCCTCCAGGTCGGCGGCCTCCCAGGCCGAGGACTCCAGCTCCAGGTTTTCCTGGCCTGCCCCCTGTTCCAGCCCCTCCTGCCCCATGGTCTCTGTGGTCAGCTCCAGGTTGGCCTGCTCCATGGCCTCTGTGGAGGACTCTACCGTCTCAACGGTTCTCTCCGTTCCGGTCTCGTCAAACATGCTCAACCCCCCATTCAAAGAATTTTTGTCCCATGGCCTGATAGTAGGGCATCAGATCCACCGGGACGGCCTTTTCAAACACCACCCAGTATTTGTGCAGCACCTGCTGCTGCTGCTCGGTGAGGCTCTCGGCAAAGGCGATGACCCGCACCATCTCGTACATCTTCTCCAGCAGACTCTGCTCCAGCTTGAACTCCTTCACCCTAATCTTCTTCGGCAGCGCGTAGCTGATTTTCTCATCGGCCGGATGCTGCCCGGAATCCACAAAATCCTCCAGACGGCAGTCCTGATAGGTCAGCACCCCGCCCGTCTCCGCCGACACCGTCAGCAGGCCGAAGGGCCTTGACCTCCGGGGATTTGCGGAGACGGGGTAGAGGAAGAATTTTTCCACCCGGATGCCGTTGATGATGTCTGGCATGGGGTAGGAAAGGCTAATGTTGTCGCCGAACAGAAAGGCCGTTTTCTTCTTTACCTCGGGGAACAGCACACTGTATTCCAGCATGGCAATCACTCCTTCCAAAATACCGTCAGCGGATGGGGTTGTCTGTCACCAGGGCGCTGGTGCCGCCGGCGTCCAGATAGGCATCCTGGAGCACCTCCACGGATAAAAACATGGCGCTGCTCTCCCGGTCCGTCAGGCCGCTGTCGCAGACGTACAGCCCCTTCAGCGCCCCAGTCTCCGGATCCCGGACCGTCCCCGTGACCACAATGCTGTGGTTGGAGGTGCCGTCGCCGATGGCATTGGGGTCGTCCCAAGCGTAGCCGGCGTTCACCGAAATGTTGACCCCGTGCCCCGCCTCCACATAGTCGGCAATGGCCTCCAGGCCCCCGCCCTGCTCTTTGCTGGAAAACACTGTGCTGGATATGCCATAGGACTGCAGCAGCAGCTGCCGCTGATAGACGTTGGTGCCGCCGTTCTGGTTCGGATCCCCGAAGACATCGTACTGGCACAGGTTCAGGGAGATAGCCCGGCCAATGACCTCGTCCTCGGTGCTCTCAAGACCCGCCATGGTCAGCAGATTTGACACCGTCACCAGGCCGCAGCAGCCGCCGAAGTTGTAGGCGTTGTCCCCCTGGTGGTCGTCCAGATATTCCCCCACCCCAAAGGGGTCCCCGCTCACAAGGACCTCGCCGGCCTCCGGCGTGTCCACCAACTGGGGCTCCAAGAGGGCCCCCTCCACGGAGTCCGGGTTCTGGGGGAACTCCCGTACTTCCATCGCATCTTCCAACGTGAAACTTTCCATGGGATCACCTCATATGTAGATTGATGGCTGATATCTCTTCTGTCCCTATCATAGTACAGAGCCCGCATTTTTCCCATGAACTTCATTTTTCGCCCTCGTCCGTCCATTTTTTGCTCAGGGCCGTGCGGTACCACGGGTTGAACACCGCTTTGACCATCTTGTCAGCCCCCTTACGCTGGAGGTAGAGCTTCAGGACGGAGGTCTCGACCTCCTCTGACGTCGTGATCTGACGCCGGAGCAGTTCCCTGGCCCGCCGGTCCCACTGCCCAAGTTGGTTCCGGCCCAGCAGCGGGTAGAGTTCCTCCCACCGGTCCTGTCCCCCCATCAGGGTCCAGACAATGGCGGTGTAGGGCGTCAACTCCTCCCTGCTGCGGATGACGTCCCTCTCCAGGGAGGTCTTCAGCAGCTCGGCCAGCATCCGGTCGGCCTCGTGGGACATACTCAGGCGCTCGCAGTCCCGGTCAAGCCGCTCCCGCTGCTCCGCCGTCAGGGGCAGTATTTTGTAGTCCAGCGGGCACAACCGCCCAAAGGCCCGGCCCCGGCAAAGGGCCAGCTCGCCCTGAGCTCCCCCGCCGCCGTCCGGCAGCCGTTCCAGGACCGCCTCCCACTGGGGGATGCCCTCCGCCAGCTGCTGGACCTGGGCCCGGACCACATAGGGCAGGGCCTTCCGCCCCCACCAGTCCTCGCGCTGCTTATCGCGGCAGAGCCCCTCATACCACGCCCCTATGCCCTCCGGGGTAAGGTCCGCCGGCTCCGGCAGATCCGTCCCCGCAAGGTCGGCCAGCCACCGGCGGCAGTCGGCCCACTCCGGCCTCCCGCCGCCGGAAAAGAGGCGTAGCAAGTCCCGCTTTTCACCCCCGCTCAGCCCCAGCGCCAGTACATCCTCGGCCAGACTGTCGGCGGGCTCCGCCTCGTCCTTCCCGCTTAAAAAGCGCCTCACCAAGCCCTGGATCACCCGGCACTCTGCCGGGGTGGGGCCCTCCTCCGCTCCGCCGTATTGGTAGAGGCGCTCCTCATGGGCCGCCCGGTCCACCTGGCAGAGCACAGCCTCCAGCCAGTCCTTCTGGTAGATGGCGCACACGCCGGTCTTCAGGCGGGAGAGCTCATAAATCTGCTCCCGGGTGAGACCCATTGTATTGCCCACCATCTCCCGGTCGCCGCTCTCCGGCAGGCGGAGAATCATCTTTGTATTGGTGTTGCGCATCACGGACATGTCCATCAGACCCGGGGACTGGTCCACAATGATGAATCCCTCCCCATAGGAGCGCATCTCGGCGATGGCGTTGGAGATCATCTCCACCGACTTGCCCAGCAGGTTGGCACCCTCCTCGCTCTGGGCGGAGGAGGTCCTGCGCAGCAGGTGGTGGGCCTCCTCCAGCACAGTGATGTGCCGGAGAGGCAGATTCATGGCCTCGCCGCTCATGCGGTACTCCTGCAGGCGGATGATCAGCATGCCCATCAGCATGGACTTGGTCTCCGCCGAGCCCACACGGCTCAGGTCCACAATCACGTTGGTGCCAAAGAGCTCCTGGTCGCTGAGGTTCTTTCCCCCAAAGATCTCCCCGTAGAGCCCGTTGCACAGGGACTCCATCCGGGTGGACAGGGCGCCCACATAGTTCCCCTTCACCTCCTGGGAGAAGGCGGTGGCGTCCATTTTGCTGTTGAACTGGCCCAGCACATCCTGGACGGTGGGGAAAATACGCTGCCCTCCCCGGCAGACCGACCTCTTCAAGTCCCAGCCGCAGTCCTTGTAGGCACTCTCAATGGCCGCCTTCAGTACGGCCGGCATGGCGGCGTACATGGGCCAACTGGCGTTGAAGACGTCGATGAGCTTGTCGATGTGCTCCAGAACGTCCACATCCTCGTTGAACCAGAAGGGATTGAGGCGGAGTAGCGCCGTTTTTCTGCTGTTTGTGCCGTACACCTGCACGTTCGGCTCCCGGCCGAAGATGTTTTTATACTCCCCCTTAGCCGGCTCGATGACCATAAAGGGGATGTCGGCCTCCATCAACTCCTCCAGCATTCGGAAGACCGTGTTGGACTTGCCGGAGCCGTTGGTACCGGCCACAAAGGTGTGGGCCGCCATGCTCTGCACATCCAGGAGCACGGGCTGGTAGGCCTCCGTCCTGCCCATGTGGGAGATGGCCCCCACCCGCATAACCTTGCCGCTGCGGATAGGCGTCTTGCGGACCACCTCCCGGCCGAAGGCGGCGTACTCCATCACGCTGATACCCACCACGGAGTGCTGGGGCAGTGCCATTTGCCGGGAGAGTTCCCTGCTGCTCATGAGCATGGCGGGGGTGAGCCCCTCCAGGTCGTCACAGGCCATCACGGGATGCATCATGTGGAGCAGGGACTGCTTGACGGCCTCCACCCCGTTCTCCCTGGTCCAGGTGTTGATTGTCACGGGCTGGCCCATCTCGCCCCTGCCCTGCATCAGCGCCTGATACTGGCTGGCCACCATCAGGTTGGTGCCGGCGTTGCTGGATATGACATAGGTGCAGCAGTTGAACATGCCATAATTCTCGCAGCGGTTGAGCCACTTCAGGTACCACTCCACCCGGTCCAGCAACTCCTGCACGTGCCTGTCCCTGGTGGAGGTCTGGATGGAAATTCCCTTAGTGGCCGCCTCGGCCACGCTACTCCCCCTGGTCTCCCCCAGGGCGTCGGTCCGGCCATCCGTCCGCTGGGTGCCGTGGGTATCGCTTTCACTGCCGCTCCGCCCCTCCGTTGTGCCCGCCTGGGAGGGGTTCACCAGCAGGGATGAGACCGCGCTCATCACAAAGAAGGGGTTTGCGGCGGCCGCGCCGGCGGCGGCTTTGGCCGAGACCGCCAGGGCCGCCCCGATGGAGGCCGCCTTCCCCAGGGTGGCTTTTGTATCCTTTCCCGATTCGCTCCGGCTGCTCCCCGTGCTCCAGCCCGTCCCGGAGGTGTGGCTCTGGGTCAGGGACAGGCTCTGGCTGATAGATTTTGTGTAGCTCTCAGAGTAACTTTCCGACAAGGTGGTGCTGGTGCCCGACTGCAGCGAGACCGACATCTCGCTTTTGGAGGACAACTGGGTCCCCAGGTTCTCATAGCCCTGCCGGACCACCCGCATCTGCTCCTTGCTGATGGGGTCGGCCAGCACCATCAGGGTGAAATTCTGGCGCCCCACCGCCTCCAGCAGGTTTTCAATGCCGGGAATACCCCTCCTGTCCTCCTGTTCCACGTCGGCGACGCAGGAGATGGCCGTGACACACTGGCTGTCAAATCCATTGTTGATGCACTGCTCCAGCTTCTGCTCAATCTCCTGGCGGGAGACCAGCTCGGCCACCTCTGTTCCGGGCAGATTGCCCTCAATTCCGGATCGCAGGATGTCGCGGACGGTGTTCATGTAATAGGTGTTGTCATAGCGCTGCTTGTTGACCGCCCCCAGGTAGAGTTCGCTCCTGCCGTTGCAGCACTGGAGGAGCAACAGGCAGGACGCGCCCCCGGCGTGGAGGGCGTTGAGCACGGTGGTGAGGCGGCTGTGGGAACCCTCCTCCCTGGAAAAGACCAGTTCGGTGACACGAAACAGGCACGTCACGTCGCCCGGCTGGATACTCCGGGGGGTGGCGTCCAATCCTTTGGGGGGCAGCAGGTCCAGCCCCTCATAGTGCCGCTGCTGAATGACCCGCTCCGCCCAGGCCAGAAGGCGGGCGTCCTGCTCCGGGGAGGCCGTGACTGCCGGCACCGCATGATTCATTCTGACCACCCGCCTTCCCTCACAGACCCTGCGGCTTTCAGCTGCCGGAGGATGTCCCCCATTTTTGTCAGATAGACGCTCTTTCTGTCCAGCCAGTTGATCTTGATTTTGATCCGCTCCTGCTCCCGAACCTCCGAGATGCCGGGTTTGGCCTCCGCTGCCAGCTGGCGCTTCCTCTGGGTGAGGGCCTCCCGGTCCTGGAAGCACTGCTCCAGCACCTCCAGCATCCTCTGGTATCCCCAGAGCCGCTGCCGCAGCAGGTAGGCCTTGCCATACTTGGCGTACAGACTCTTTTTGTGGGCCTTCAGCCCCCCGCCCAGGAAGGAGATGGTCTCCCGGGCGTACTGACCGGCATAGGCGGCAAAGCGCTTCCTCCGCTTGTCGTCGGGCATAAAGCAGCAGATCATATCCTTGCTGCGCCGCATGGAGCGGGTCAGGCCCTCCAGGTGCTCCAGCTTTTCGTAGGAGTCCATATAGCCGTCGTCCACCACGCAGCAGCTCATCGCCGTTTGATCCGCCCGGATGTAATCCGCCTCATCGGCAATCTCCACCATCCACTGGTCACCCACGGTCCTCCGGACCCCCGAGAGCGTGTCGACCACCTCCGGGTACAGCTCGGCCATGGTCTTCCGGGGGGCGTTCTCCCCGTCGTCCCGGCGCCGCTCCTCCCCGGCGGCATCCAGAATGCTCTCCAGCAGGCGGTCCAACTCCTGAAAGGCCGATTCATACGCCGGCAGGCTGTCCCAGGTCCGGAAGCTCAGGCTGAGCCCCTCCACCCCGGCCACCGCGCCTTTCACATCGTCGCAGTCCTCCCGCCGCCCGCAGAAGGTGAGGGCGATATCGTCCCCCCTGGCCAGCTCCTTCAGCTGCTGGGCCAGCCCCTGCCAGGAGCCGCTGGAATAGAGCCAGGTCTGGAGCAGGCAGTTGCGCACCGGATACAAAAAACCGTATATATCGGTGATATCGACCACCTGATCGTTGACCCAGACCGTGGTGGCCGGCTCCACGGGGTCGTAAATCAACTCAATTTTCATACCAGTCCCCCATCGCTTTCCGCCCGGCGGAAAACCCCGGGCCCCGTGGCCGGGAATGCCCTCCCTCACCGATCCGGGCCCCTTTCTCTATTTGCTCTCAATGACGTACTTGATCTCTTCCGCGCACCGGTTGATCTGCTGCTGCAGCCCCTGCTTGACAGAGGAGACGATCTGCGCCTTGGAGTTCTCCTCCACAATGGACTCCCTGATTTTTTTGCCCAACTTCGCCTTTTCAATCTGCTGGTCAATCTTTTTATCCTTCACCAAGTCCCTGACCCACTGAGGCAGATTTGCCGTCTGGAGCTTGTCGGCCAACTGCTTCTTTGCCTCGTTCATGCCGCTGGCCGCCAGCTTGACCGCCGCCAGGCCGGCCAGGCCCACAAGGATGGCCCAGCCAATGCCGGGCATCAGGAGCAGGGCCTCCAGCAGCAACAGGGCGATGGTGGTGGAGACGTAGGAGATGAGGACGATTACCACCGCCAGAATGGTGGGCATAATCGCCGCCATCACCAGGCCGGCGATGATGGAGATGGTGGCCGAGAGCACATTCATGATGTCATCCGTGGGGTTAATTTTAATCCCGCCCACCTTGATGGTGGACACCTTCATCACATTCAGGTTGTCAACGGTGATCTCGCCCACCCCGTAGCGATCACAGATGCCCTTGAGCTTTACGGCGATGTCATGGCCCACGATATCAGTGGCCCATATCTTGATTGCGTTCTGATAGGCCTGGTTGTTCACCAGGAGGGTGGTCAGGTTTTCTCCGGAGCAGTCGGCCTCTATCAACTTGGACATGTCGGCCAGGGTTTTGATGCCGCCGCTCTGCCACTCCTTGATGCGGTTTTTTACAATTTTGACGATCTGCTCCTCCAGAACGGGGCTGAGCTTATCCGCCAGCTGGGAGACGTCATTGGATATGATCTGGTCAATTTCGTTGTCCATCAGGGCCTTCAGGTCCTCCTGGAAGGCCTTGGACTTCTCATTGGAGGGGCCCACCAGGGCAAGCCCCATGGATATGGAGCGGGCCGGATTCATGTCGGCCAGAATCCCGTCCTCCTGGACCTCACTGAACACCTCATGCACAATTTCATGGACAAAGGGCATTTTGGAGGCGCTGCCTGTCATGATGATCCGGCTGATGGTGATCCCCTGGGCCTCCATTTCGGCTTTGCACTCCTGGAGGAACTCACGAAACAGCTGCTTCCAGTTTTTCTCTCCCATGGTCTGAGTAACCCTGGCGGGGACGTTCACATACTGGGTCAGGATCTCCCCGATGGGCGTTTCGTTGATCGCCTTATCCACGTCATCCTGGCTGATGCGCACCGGCATAAAGTCCCCAAACAAAATTCTGGACTTCTTGGCGGCGACGCTGTACACATCTTCCTTCGCCCTCCGGCAGCTGAGGGTCAGGGCCCGCTCCATGGCCGGGTTCATTTGGAGCAGAGACTGATAGACGTTCCAGTCCTCCTCATCCCGCCGCAACTTCTCCAGATACCACTTCTGAATGATGAAGTCAATGCTGCGGGCGCCTAAGTAGTTGTTGCCGCTGTTGTACTGGTGGTTCCGGGAGTCGGCGGCCATGGCGGTGAGATCAATGGTGGACGAGCCTACATCGATGAGCAGTGCGCTGGTTCCCGGCTCCAGTATTTTGGAGGTGGCCTTGTCCTTCACATAGAGGAATGCCGCCCGGGACTCCGCCGCCATGAGCAGGGAGGTGGGTTTCCCCACATACGCCCCCGTCCCCAGTATGCTCTGTCCCAGAATTCCCCCGTAGACGGCGATGTCAAAGGGAGTCCACCGGGTGGGGTGGCCCACGCAGAAGATAATTTCGTCGCTGTCCACACTGGCGTCCTGAATGCTCCTTTTATATTTCTCATCATGGAAAATCGCATTGGTGAAGGACACCACCGCGTCAATAAATCCGCGCATTTTCTTGGAGTAGAGCTCGGGGCAGGCCTCTTGACTGGGCCAGCCCTTTTCCATCTCCGCCAGGATCTCCTGCCGCCTCCCTTCCGTCATGCTCGGCATCAGGTCGCTGGGACAGCGCTTGAAGCTGATACGGATGTCCCGCACCGATTCCGGATCGGTCAGTATGCTGGAGGAAAAAACGATTCTCCCGTCGTCGGTATAGCCATAAACCGTGGGGATCGCCTGCCCCGCGGTGTTGTTGTCCGGCATGGTCATGGCGTTGAACAGCGTCTGGACCCGGTCCTTCACTGAGTTGTGATCCAGCACCGCCAAATCGGTTATGGTTTCACCATCTCCAAGATCATAGCCGATAAAGGTTTTCTTCTCAGCCATACGCTATCGTCCTTCTTTCTATCTCTCTGTCTCTCTCCCAGGCACCAGAGGCATCAGGCCTCCGCGTCGGTAAATTTAATCCCCTTCAGCAAAACCTCCTGCCCATTGGCCAGACAGGGCTTTGCTCTCCTCTTGGTGTGGTCCTCGCACTTCAGGATTGCAAACATGGCGGCCTCCGGGAAGGGAGCCTCCTGGTCGCCCCAATAGGCCTGCACATCCAGATCGTCCAAAAGCTCGATGAGCTGCTGTACCATGGGGGTATCCCGGGCCTCCTGGCCGCACAGCCCCAGCAGATACTGCACCCGCTCCAAAACGGCGCTGCGCTGGCTGTTGTAGTCAAGCGCCAGCTGCTCATAGGATTGCTGCTCCTTTTCCAGCTGGATATGTAACTGGCTGCTCTCTGCCCGCACGGTCTGCCTGCGCACCTCGGCCTGCCGTTCCACCTCTCCCAGCGTACAGGTCATTTTGGCCGCCGCGGCCTCAAACTTCTGCCGGTTGATTTTTACCATCCCGCTCATCCTGCCCGCGGAGCCGCCGCCGTCCGAGACCAGGGCGGCGTCCTCGTCCTCCAGTCCCAGGGTCTTGAGCGGATCCTTTGTGCTGATGATCCGCAGCCCCAGAAGCCCCAGCAATGCGTTGAGGGGATTCCCACTCTTCTTGTTCAGCTCGGCAATTACTATATTTTGCAGCTGCACCAAGTCAAATTCCACCGCCCCAACCAGATCCGGGACACAGTCCATCACCTCCGCCGTCTGGACGATGCCCTCCTGCCGGACCGCCTGCCGGACAATCTCCTCCGCCTGGGCCTTCAGTTTCTCTTCCCGCATTCCAAAAACCTTCCTTTCCGCTGTCACGTCGTGATATCATCCGCCAGCAACTCCAGGGGTGATTCCTCTTCAGGGTACTCAAGCGCCTCCCAAAGCTCCTCTGTCTGCTGACCGGCCTCAAGCTTGCGGGTAATGCGGATGTGTTCGGTGTATCTGGAGTCAATATACCCCTCCAGCCGCCAGCCCGGTTCCAGCTGCTCCCGCAGCCCGGACTCCAGCCTGAATCCCTCTCCGAAGATGGTGGCCGGCGAACGCTCCGTCTCCCATTGCCCGTCAAACTCCCCTTTCCGGTGAATCACCGCTTCTCACCCCCCGCTGCATCACAATTATAGCGCCCGGCGCTCCGGCTGACCGGATACTTCACATTCACCTCTTGAAACGGCATTTTTGGATCTGCTCCAATACCGCCCCATGATAGGCCCGGCTGACGGGTATTCGGTGTCCGGAGTCCAGCAGCACCTCCCAGCTCGTCTTGTCCAGCCCGCTGAGACGCCGGGTATTGACCAGAAAGCTCTGGTGCACACGGAGAAAGTACGGGGGCAGGGCCTGGGCGAACTCGCCAAGCTTCCCTATCTTTCGGTACAGTTCACCCGTATGGGTCGTGACGACCACATACTTCTGATCGCTTTGGCAAAACAGGATGTCTGAGGCGGAAACCGCGTAGCTCCCCTGCCGGGTATGGATCTGCAGTACCTCCGCGCTGCCCTCCAGCTCCTCAACACACTGGGCGCACAGCACATCCAGGCAGGCCTGATCCTCGCACGAAGGCAGATGTCCGGCGGGACGGAGGGACAAAAAGCGGCAGATCCTCCCTTCGGGCAGGCCGATGGGAACGCTGATGCACCGGGCATTTTTGCGCCAGAATTCCGGCAGCAGAGCCCGGTTCTCCTCCAGCAGGTCATAGGATATCAATGCGATGTCAAAGCGGGTAAACGCGGCCAGGAGTTCCTTCAGATCCCCTTGATAATACGCAATGTCCATATCTATCCCCGTCTGGCCTCCGCACCCCTTGATTGCAAAGGAAACCAGCCGATTTGTCAGCATATCTGCCTGGCTCTTCTCCCCCACCGCAACTGCCGCCCGCACCATCATCTGCCATCCCTCACCACATCTTCCAAATTGGACTGCCCCGGCAGTCCATTTATAAACCCCAAAAGTGAAACGCCGCGTTGTGATCATTCCACCAAAGTAGCATGACAAGTTGGACGCCCCGCCACAGGTAATTTTGCCCGCCCATGAAGCCGCAGGGGCTGTCCATGGCCAAATCGGGCCCGGCCATCAGGCCGCGGAGACCCTGTGGCGGTGCGGATATCCCCTTCGCAACCCCCCATGCCTGGGGCAGATCTGTGGTCGGATATATACATCGTTCACGCAGGGAAAATGCGGGCCCCGGCGTCCCCATTCCAAATTCATTCTAATTTGTGGAAAACCGTATTTTTCTAAATGTATTTCAAGGAAACCCGTTAATTATTTTCGATATGCGCAATAATTTGTTATGTTTTTTGTGGTTATCCCTTTTAATCAGCCCAAAGTCCTAAAATGGGACGGCCCATAGCGTAAAATAAAGGCATGACACCAAAAAGAGAGAAAATGCGTCATGGCAAGGAAACAGAAGATGCCCTTGAGTGAGTTTCTGAACCGATTCAGGACGGTGGAAAACTGCCGGGACTATCTGGCCGCACAGCGCTGGCAGGACGGCTTTATCTGCCCAAAATGCGGGCACAAGCATGGCTGCCACCTGTCCAACGGTCTGTACCAGTGTACCCACTGCCACCATCAGACCTCCGTCACTGCCGGGACGGTTCTGCATCACAGCCATGTCAGCCTGAGCAAGTGGTTTCTGGCCTTTTATTTTGTCTCTCAGGACAAGCGAGGGCTCTCCGCCGTTCAGTTGTCAGGCCAGATCGGCGTGACCTATAAGTCCGCCTGGTCTATGCTTCGGCGCATCCGCTCCGCCATGGGACAGCGGGACGCGGCGCATTTGCTGTCTGGTGTCGTAGAGTTTGACGACGCCTACTTTGGAGGCCCAACAGCGGGCGGCAAGCGGGGCCGCGGGACGGAAAAGGCAAAGGTTTTCGTGGCTTTGTCCCTGGATGAGCGCGGCAATCCTCAATACCTTAAGATGGGTGTGACAGAGAATATCAAGCAGGCCTCCGTGAGAAAGTTTGCAAACCGTACCGTTGCGGTCGGCAGCACCATCCGCAGCGATGGTTACCGCAGTTATATCCCTGCGCTTGAGGTTTACACCCATGAGTATAAGACCTATGACCCCGACAGTGGTATGCTCCACTGGCTGCATATTGTGGTCAGTAATACCAAGGCGTTCATTCTGGGAACCTACCACGGCCTTCCCAAGGAGAATCTTCAGCCTTACCTGGATGAGTTTGTGTTCCGCTTCAGCCGCCGCTCTTTTGGCGGTCTGCTGACCCAGCGGCTAATTCACGCCGTGGCTTGTTCCGGGTTGGCTGACTAAAAGGGATAACCACATTATCTACAATCTATAAACTCAAATCAACAAAATGCAAATAGACTTTTTCAACTGCATTTTATTTAGTATACCATAAATGGATAAGATTGCAAGATTCTACAAGCAAATCGGCTTCTATCTGTTCTGCCCAGGTTTATTGAGACCGGGAGGGCTCAGAATATTTCCTGAGGGGTCTCTGCAATGGGGTCATTATAGACTTCAGGAGCATTCCGAAAAGGGATAGCATTCGGGGGTGAAGATAACCCTACTCCTTTTTGGGGAATTTTCGTCCGACGTGAACAGCGGCTGGAAGATCGAGCGGTTAAAGTCCAGCAATATCAGCCGTTTTTTCCTCTCGTCGCACATTGTCCTCTATGGAGCGATTCTTTTTGAATATATGAAGGAAGGCCTGTTGAAAATAAGATTCCTTCTTTTCAATCTTTATCAATCCCGGCACAGGATAGTTGGTTATTATACTGCAACGGGCCATCGGCCTATTATGTATAGAGAATGAATGTCAGCCAGACTTGAGCCTCGGCTTCATTTCGCTTGTTCATTATGGATAAAACGGCCTAATTTCATAAAATGTAGACGATGCTGCCTTTCTGCTTGCCCATATGCGCTGAATCATGTACAATGTATGAGACAAATCTATGTGGGTATATCAAATAACCTACCTTTAAAGAATTACGACACATCAGGAAATCTACCCAAGCCGAAAGTGGACTGCGGATGCACAAGCTCAAGGCAGAATGGAGAAAAGGCATATGGAACATGAGTATGACCACTTTCGCAATCTTTCACCGAAAGATTGCTCGTATACTACGCTCTTATCCGGTACACCGCTACACAAGGATCTGGACAAGTTTCGAGGATGTTTGGTCGGCGGTGCGGTGGGAGATGCATTGGGTTACCCAGTGGAATTTTTACCGGAGCCGGAACTGTTTGCGCGATTTGGGACGACAGGGATCACTTCCTACGCATTAAAGGATGGAACTGCCAGGATTTCCGATGACACCCAGATGACACTGTTTACCGCAAACGGCCTTCTTTTCGGCACCGCTCGTGGTCGTATGCGTGGTATCATGGCGCCGTACGCCAGCTATCTTGCCACTGCCTATCGGGAGTGGTACAAAACCCAAATCTCATCCAGCCCCATTACCAGCAAGTTCACCTGTTCCTGGCTGCTGCATGTACCGGAACTGTATGCAGAGCGTTCGCCCGGAGATACCTGCATGGGGGTTCTAGGTGGAGATCATACCGGGACCCCCGAAGATCCCATCAATTTCAGCAAGGGCTGCGGCGGCGTCATGCGGGTAGCGCCCATTGGCCTATACTTTGGAACGAGCCATCCCTTGACTGCGGATATGCTGGGGGCGGATGCGGCGGCGCTGACCCACGGACATGAGATGGGCTATATCCCTGCCGCCATGCTGGTACATATCATTCGCCTAGTTTCCCACAATCGGGAAATCACCCTCAAGGAGGCAGTTCTGGATGCCCGGGCAGCCATGGAGATCCTGTTCGCCGGCAGGCAATATCTTCCCGCATTTTTGCAGAGAATGGATCAGGCCGTATCCCTTTCGGAAACAGCAATGGATGATTTGACAGCAATCCATGCGCTGGGCCGCGGCTGGTGTGGGGATGAGGCCCTTGCCATAGCAGTCTACTGTGCGTTGAAGTATTCTGGGGATTTTGAACAGGCAATCATAGCCTCTGTCAATCACCGGGGGGACAGCGACTCCACCGGCGCCATCACCGGAAACATTCTCGGCGCCTATTTGGGGCTGTCCGGAATCCCGGGAAAATATCTG
>CALXDE010000220.1 GCA_944386965.1 uncultured Oscillospiraceae bacterium | reverse complement strand
TCCTTGTCCGGCAGGCACCCCTTGCAGTTTTTCAGCGCGCAGGTCATCACCGTCTGGCAGTGGCCCTTGAGCACCGGCAGGTTGATGAGAAAGTCCGTGTCCAGGGCCCGGCAGCAGATCTCCATGGAGCGCATGGCGGTCTTGACGGTGCGGGTCTTGTCCCGCTTCAAATCGTAGTAGGGCACGCCATACTTCTTGCAGACCTTGTCGTACCCGGCCACCCGGAAGGCCCGGCCCGTGTCGTCCCCCACCCAGGACCCCTCGATCACGCTGATATTGGTAAAGCCGTGGTTCTGCAGGTACTCCATGCACCCGGAGAGCACGCCGGCGTGGGTGGTGCCGCCCTCCTCCGGCCGGCCCGCCACCACCAGATTGGGCTTGAGGGCCACGCTGCCCCCCTTGGGGATCATGTCCGCCACGTTGGCGGCCTCCATCAGGGACATGGTCATCGCGTGGGCATCGCTGCCATATATTTCGAAAATTTTCGACATCCGTTTCTCCTCCTCATAGGATTTGCCCCCAGTATACCAGACTTTGCGGAAAAATTCAAATCCGAAAGCGGGAGCGCCGGGGCAAAATCAACAGCCGCCCCCTTCCAAACAGACAGAGGATTCAGCAAAACGAAGATTTTCAGAAAAAGTCCAAAAAAAGGGCGAAAAAATGAAGAATACCTCTTGCATTCTGGCTGGAAAAGGCGTATAACAGTCAGGCAACTGGAAACAAGCGCTTTTTTTGGGGGAAAATCATGGAAAAACATACGTTGGCAAAGGATCATATCACCGAGGGCGTCATCTGGAAGGAGATGCTGCTGTTCTTTGTGCCCATCATGCTGGGGACGCTGCTCCAGCAGCTCTATAACGCCGCGGACGCCATCATCGTGGGCCAGGCCCTGGGCAAAGAGGCCCTGGCGGCGGTGGGCGGATCGTCCACCAGTATTATCACGCTGCTGGTGAACTTCTTTGTGGCCCTGGCATCCGGGGCCTCAGTGGTGATCTCTCAGGCCTACGGCGCCGGCCGGGAGCGCCGGGTCCGGGAGGGGATTTACTGCTCCATGGTGTTGGCGGTGGCCTGCGGCGCGGTGCTGATGGTGCTGGGCGTTGTGGGGGCCCGGCCGCTGCTGGAGCTGCTCCACACCACGGCGGACACCATCGACGACTCCGCCGACTACCTCCGTGTCTATTTCCTGGGGATGATCCCCACCATGCTCTACAATATGGGCAGCGGCATCCTCCGGGCCATGGGCGACGCCAAGAAGCCCCTGCTGTTCCTGGGGGTATGCATCGTGGCCAACGTGGGACTGGACATGCTGTTCGTCATGGTGTTTCACTGGGGGGTTGTGGGTGCCGCCGCCGCCACGGCCCTGTCCCAGGTGATGTGCTCACTGATGGTGCTGCTGGTGCTCAGCCGTCTGCCGGAGAACCTGCGGCCCAGGCTCCGGGGGGAGCGGTTCAACCGTCTGATCCTCTACCGGATGATCCAGATCGGCATTCCCGCCGGCATTCAGTCCTCCATGTACAACATCGCCAACATGCTGGTGCAGTCTGCCATCAACAGCCTGGGTACCGACGCGGTGGCCGGGTGGACGGCCTATCGGAAGATCGACGACATCTACTGGCCCATCAGCAACGCTCTGGGCATCGCCATTATGACCTTTGTGGGACAGAACTACGGCGCCCGGAAGCTGGAGCGCGTGAAGGGCAGCATTCGGACGGGGCTGTGCATGCACATAGCGGTATCCGGCTTTTTCTCCGTGGCGACCTGTCTGCTGCGCTATCCGCTGATCCGCCTGTTCAATGACGACCCGGAGGTGCTCCGGATCGGCAGTGAGGTGGCGCTGATGACCTGCGCGTTTTATGCCCTCTTCTCCTGTACCGAGGTGTTTTCCGCCTCCATGCGGGGCGTGGGCAATGCCCTGAAGCCTGCCGTTATCACCCTGTGCACCACCTGTGTGGTGCGGGTGCTCTACCTGTGGTTGTATGGGTTTGAGCACGCCTCCAACGGCGTCATCGCCTTCTGCTATCCCCTGACCTGGGGCATTTCCAGCGTGGCGTTCCTGCTCTACTATCGCTTTGGACATTGGATGCCCAAGGGGACGCTTCTGGACCACCGGCAGGGTGCCGGCAAATAGCGGATACCAAATAGAAGAGCGCCTGAGCTGATGCTCAGGCGCTCTCGTGGTTGTGGGGAATGTCTTCTTCTGCCGGCTCCTCCCAGGGGGTCATGGTCCCCACACAGCGGTGGATGGGGATACCCTCGGCATAGAACTTGGCCTCGTAGTCGGTCATGACGCCGCTGGGGCCGCCGGCGTGGAGGTCGTCGGTGACCTCGCTGAGGGTGTATCCCGCCTGGGGGAACTCCTCCAGGGAGAAGGCGAACAGGGGGGCGTTGTCCGTTTTGAAGTGGATCTCTCCGCCCATTTTCAGCACCCGCCGGTACAGCCGGAGAAAGTTGTGGTGGGTGAGGCGGCGCTTGGCCTGGCGCTTGGGGGGCCAGGGGTCGCAGAAGTTGATATAGACGCGGTCCACCTCGTCCGGCGCGAAGTAGTCGGGGAGGGCGGCGGCGTCTCCCACCACAAAGAACACGTTTTTCAGCCCCGCGGCCACCGCCCGCTCCATGGCCACCACCAGGGCGTCGGCCACCCGCTCGATGGCGATGAACAGCACCTCCGGCTCCGCCGCGGCAGTTTCCACCG
>CALXDE010000219.1 GCA_944386965.1 uncultured Oscillospiraceae bacterium | reverse complement strand
GCTGCTTGCGGTACTGGAGGATCTGCGTGGCGTCGAAGGAGAAGTTGTTGGTCAGCTGGGCCATGGTGCTCAGGGAGGTGTGCATGGACTTGCTGATGACCCGGCGGATGCCGCTGAACTTCACATCTTCGTACTCGGCCTCCTCCGCGGCAGGCGCGCTGACAGGGGCGGCAGCCTGGGCGGGCGCGGCGGTCTGGACAGGGGCGGCGGCCGCGGAGGGAACACCCTCGGTCAGGAGCTTGCGCACATCCCGCTCAATGATGCGGCCCTTGGGGCCAGTGGGAGTGGCCAGAGAGGCGTCCACCCCGGCGTGCTCGGCCACCTTCCGGGCTCTGGGGGAGATGGCGGCCTTGCCGCCGGCGGGAGCCGTCGCGGCAGGGGCGCTGGCCGGCGCGGCAGCCGGAGCCG
The DNA here is from genome assembly GCA_944386965.1 of uncultured Oscillospiraceae bacterium. The sequence goes on along the minus strand of CALXDE010000219.1, from coordinate 11,518 downwards.
CCTGGGCGGCAGGCGCGGCCTCGGCGGCAGCCTCACCCTCAGGGCGCAGGGCGGAGTAATCCTCGCCCCGCCGGCCGATGACGCAGACGTTGGTCAGGCAGGGCACCTCGTCCCCGTCCTGGAAGAAGATGTCGATGAGCTCGCCCTCGGCGGTGGACTCGCACTCAAAGGAGGCCTTGTCCGTCTCATAGCTGAAGAGGATGTCGCCAACCTTGATCTGGTCGCCGATCTTCTTCTCCCACTTGCCGATGATGCAGGACTCCACGGTGATGCCCGCCTTGGGCATGACCACAGCGGAGATGTGCTGGGGAACAGGCGCGGCGGACTTGGCCGGAGCGGGGGCGCTTGCCGCCGGAGCCGGAGCGGGGGCCGGGGCGCTCTCCGCCGGAGCGGCCGGAGCCTCTGCCGCGCCGGGGCGCAGGGCGGAGACGTCCTCCCCCTTGGTGCCGATGGCGCAGACGTTGGTGAGGCAGGGCACCTCGTCCCCATCCTGGAAGAAGATCTCCAGCAGCTCGCCCTCGGCGGTGGATTCACACTCGAAGGCCGCCTTGTCGGTTTCATAGGAGAACAGAATGTCTCCCACTGCAACGGGATCTCCCACTTTTTTCAGCCATTTGCCGATGATGCAGGACTCCACGGTGATGCCTGCCTTTGGCATGACTACTGCGTTTGCCATGATGATTCCTCCTTCTTCTTTACCATTCCTGTGGCAATCATAACTGGGCCTGAGGCCCTTGCGCTTCCGGTTTGCAGATCAGCTGCACCCGCCGCTGGTTCAGCATCTCTATCCACTCCGGCGTCGGGAGCTGATCGGTGATCAGACAGTCCACCTCGTCCAGACGGCCCAGAGAGACGAATCCGGTGCGGTCGAACTTCCGGTGGTCCGTCAGCAGTACGGTTGTGTCCGCGGCGCGCATCATCGCCCGCTTGACCTGGACGATCTCCTCCGAGGAGTCGGCGATGCCCAGCTTGTCGTTCAGCCCGCGGCAGGAGAGCAGCGTCCAGCGCACGTGATACCCCTCAATGGCCCGCACCGCCTGGGGGCCCACCAGAGCCATGACGTCGCTCTTGAGGTGGCCGCCGGTGGAGATGATCTGCCAGGAGTCCTGACGCCCCATCTCCTGGAGCATCTCCTGGGAATTGGTGATAAGGGTGATGCCCCGCAGGTGGCGCAGAGCCCGGACAGCGTAGGCCGCTGTGGAGCTCTCATCCACCATGATGGTGTCCCCCTCCCGGATCATGGGGGCCAGCAACTGGGCAATGGCCACCTTCCCCTCCACATTGGTATTTTTCCGCACCGCATAGGGCGGGGGGACACGGTCGTTGTTTTTCAGCACTGCTCCACCGTAGGTCCGGGTGGCGATGCCCTCTTTCTCCAGCCACTCCAGATCCCGGCGGATGGTTTCCTCGGAGACGCCGAACTCCGCGCTCAGCTCCGCCACTACCACCCGCGATGTGGCGTGCAGACGCTCCAAAATCACCTGCCTGCGCTCCGCCACCAGCATGATCCGCACCTCCTCTTCCGGTTTCTGCCGTAAGCATATACTATCGCGATAGGCTTGTCAAGCAGAAACTCACAAAAACACAAAATTTTTTTTGGTTTGTGTGGTTTTGAGAGAGCGGCGGCGTGGAAACCGGCCGCGCGGCGGGCGGGAGGACAGGGAAAATGGCTGCGGAGCACCGCGTTCTCCGGGGAGGAGAGGCGGCCGGGCTGTGGGAAAAAACGTGCCGAACAACTGCGGGAGCCCCCTTGCATTTTGGCGGGACAGGACGTATAATGATGTCCAGAACGGCATGATACGGAGGAGGTTTTCTGCCATGGAAACGGAAGTGTCCAATCTGTTTGTGTGTCTGATGGGGATGGGTGTCACCTTTGTGGGCCTGATCTGCCTGATTTTCCTGTCCCAGATCATGGGCGCCCTGTGCCAGCGGTTCCGGAAAGCGGAGCCCGTCAAAGCGGCGGAGGCGCCGGTTCCCCAGCCGGCGGTTCAGGAGATTCCCAACCGGGGCGCGATGGTGGCAGCGGTGTCCGCCGCGCTGGCGGAGGAATTGGGAACCTCGGTTTCCGCCATCCGCATTCTCTCGTTCCGCAAGGTGGGCTGAGAGAGCGCTGACCCCTATTTAATTATATAATGTAACGGGACGATTTCTGGACCGACAGGAGGCGTGCCGCGCGTCTGCGCGGCGCGCCTCCTGCGCTTGTATGTCCAGGAAACACATGAGTGAATTTCAGCGATATATGAAAATTTGTAATGGAAAAGACGGGCGAAATCCGCGCTGATTTTGGCATACGGAGGAGAAATTGCCAAGTTCAACAAATTGAAAAAATGGATTTGTGTGGAATGCACATAATAAAACGGCGGATTTTGGATGCGAATTGTAGGCGTTTTCACCATTGACTTTGGGATGATGAAGTTTTATCATAGATGCAACATGCGGGATACCGCGTGAGGCGCTCCTTCGCTGGAAGACGGAGGGGAGCAGAAAATGGAAAAGGAGTTTTGACCATGAAGAAGTTTTTAGCCCTGTGCATGGCTGCTGTCATGGTGCTGGGCCTGGTGGCCTGCGGCGGCAACAACACTGCCAGTAACGGCGCCGCGGACAACGGCGGCAGCAACAACGCGAGCACCGGCGACGACGGCAGCACCAGCGGCGCTGTCACCATCCGCATCGGCGGCATCGGCCCCCTGACCGGCGACACCGCCGTGTACGGCATCGCCACCGACAACGGCGCCCAGATCGCCGTGGATGAGATCAACGCCCTGGGCGGCAGCATCCAGCTTGAGTACGACTTCCAGGATGATACCGGCGACGGCGAGGCCGCTGTCTCCGCCTACAACAACCTGAAGGACTGGGAAGTGGACGTGATCTACGGCTGCACCACCACCGCCCCCTGCGTGTCCGTGGCGGCTGAGACGAACGCGGACCGCTACTTCCAGCTGACGCCCTCCGCCTCCTCCACCGACGTGACCGCCGGTAAGGACAATGTGTTCCAGATGTGCTTCACCGACCCCGGCCAGGGCGTCACCGCCGCTGACTATGTGGCGGAGAACAGCCTGGCCACCAAGGTGGGCGTGATTTACAACAACGGCGACGCCTATTCCACCGGTATTGCCCAGGGCTTCATCTCCCACGCCGTTGAGGTCGGCCTGGAGGTCGTGGCCGAGCAGACCTTCCCCGCTGACACCAACACCGACTTCACCGTGCAGCTGACCGCCTGCCGGGATGCCGGCGCTGAGCTGGTGTTCATGCCCATCTACTACACCCCCGCTTCCCTGATCCTCTACCAGGCCAAGAACCAGCTGAACTACAACCCCATCTTCTTCGGCGGCGACGGCATGGACGGCATCCTGACCATCGAGGGCTTTGATACCTCCCTGGCCGAGGGCCTGATGCTCCTGACCCCCTTCAACGCCAGCGGCACCGACGAGGCTACCGCCAACTTCGTCTCCAAGTACCAGGAGAACTACGGTGAAACCCCCAACCAGTTCGCTGCCGACGGGTATGACTGCATCTACGCCATCTACCAGGCCCTGCAGCAGATCGACGGCCTGGAGGCCATGGACCACGAGGCCCTGTGCGACGCGCTGATCGGCGTGTTCACCTCCGGCGACTTCAGCTTCGACGGCATCACCGGCACCGGCATGACCTGGGGCACCAATGGTGAGGTTTCCAAGGACCCCATGGTGGTGGTGGTTGAGGACGGCGTGTACGTCACCCAGTGATTGCTCCACCGGAAAACGGAACCGATAGAGACAGAGCGGGAACGCAGCAAGGGAGGGTTGCCGGATGGCCGGCGGCCCTCCTGTCCCCGCGTCTTCTGATATGGCGGAAAAAACCACAACCCGCGGTTGCGGTCTTTTCCGCCGTATCAGTTCGTTCATACAGAGAAAAAGAGGTGTGTGTATGTCGTTTTTGAGCCATTTGATTACCGGGATCAGCCTAGGCAGCATCTACGCCATCATTGCCCTGGGCTACACCATGGTCTACGGGATCGCCAAGATGCTGAACTTTGCCCACGGAGACGTCATCATGGTGGGCGCCTACATCTGTTTCTTCGCTGTCAGCTCCTTTGGGCTGCCGCCCCTGGCGGGCATTCTGCTGGCCATGGTGATCTGCACCATTCTGGGAATGGTCATCGAGCGTCTGGCCTACAAGCCCCTGCGGCAGGCCGCGTCCCTGGCGGTGCTGATCACCGCCATCGGCGTCAGCTGGTTCTTGCAGAACGGGGCCCAGCTCCTCTGGTCCGCCGCCCCCAAGGTGTTCCCGGCCTTCTTCACCATCACCGCGGAGGAGAACGGGGAAGAGGTGGTGAAAAGCGGCATCAGCCTCTTCGGCGGGCAGCTGAATATCTCCTATGTGACCATCGTCACGGTGCTGGCCTGCGTCGTGATTATGGCGGCGCTGGTCTTTTTCACCAGCAACAGCAAGCTGGGCAAGGCCATGCGGGCCTGCTCCGAGGACAAGGGCGCGGCCCAGCTCATGGGCATCAATGTCAACGCCACCATTTCCATGACCTTTGCCATCGGTTCGGCCCTGGCGGCGGTGGCCGGCGTGCTGATGTGCTCGGCCTACCCGACCCTGTCCCCCACCACCGGTTCCCTGCCGGGCATCAAGGCCTTTACCGCCGCGGTGTTTGGCGGCATCGGCTCCATCCCCGGGGCGTTTCTGGGCGGACTGCTGCTGGGACTCATCGAGACGTTTGCCAAGGCGTATATCTCCACGGATCTGTCCGACGCCATCGTCTTCCTGGCGCTGATTGTGGTGCTGCTGGTGCGTCCCACCGGCCTGCTGGGCCGGTACGTGCCGGAGAAAGTGTGAGGTGAGGGCCATGAAGAATCAGAAGAGGAGCCGTCTCAGCAAGAGCAGCGTCAATGGCTTTATCAATTACGCCATTGTGATCGTGGCCTTCGCGGCCATGCAGATCCTCATCGCGCAGGATGCCGTTTCCAACACCATTCAGAGTATGCTGGTGCCGGTGTGCTGCTATGTGGTCATGGCGGTGAGCCTGAACCTGACGGTGGGCATTCTGGGTGAGCTGAGCCTGGGCCACGCGGGCTTTATGAGTCTGGGGGCCTTCTCCGGCATCATTGCCGCCACCGCGCTCCAGGAAGCGGTGGCCTCCGAGCCGCTGCGCCTGACCATTTCCATGGTGGTGGGCGCGGTGCTGGGCGGCATCGGCGGCGTGATCATCGGGCTGCCGGTGCTGCGCCTGCGGGGAGATTACCTGGCTATCGTCACCCTGGCGTTTGGCGAGATCATCAAGAATGTGATCCAGGTCCTCTATATCGGACTGGATGAGCATGGCCTCCATTTCGCCACCAAGGAGGTCAATCTGGTCCTCTCGGAAACCGGGAAGTCCATTGTCAAGGGGCCCATGGGCGCCGCCGGCGTGACCAAGCTGGCGACCTTTACCGCGGGTTTCATCCTGGTCATGATAACCCTGGTGGTGGTGCAGAACCTGGTGGCCAGCCGGGCGGGCCGGGCCATTCTCTCCCTGCGGGACAACCGGATCGCCGCGGAGAGCGTGGGCATCCCGGTGACCAAGTACAAGATGATGGCCTTCGTCACCTCCGCGGCCCTGGCCGGCGCCGCCGGCGCCCTGTATGGGCTCAACTACTCCTCCACCGTGGCCTCCAAATTTGACTTCAACACCTCCATCCTGGTGCTGGTCTACGTGGTTCTGGGGGGCCTTGGCAGTATCCGGGGCTCCATTATCGCCGCGGCGATTTTGACCATCCTGCCCGAGCTCCTGCGCAACGGGGACATCAAGGACTACCGTATGCTGATTTACGCCATCATCCTGATCCTGGTGATGCTGGTGACCAACAACCCCACCCTCCGGGCGGCGGTGGATACGGTGGGCAAAAAGCTCAGGCTCGGCAAGCATAGACACAATACCGATCTGGAAGGAGGCGCTGTGTGATGAACGGGTCCTATCCCAAGCCCAAACTGGTGCCGGTGCCCAGCACCAATATCATTCCCGACCGGGACGCGGACAAGAGCCCCATCCTGGAGTGCCGGAATCTGGGGATTGATTTCGGCGGCCTCAGCGCCGTCAGCGACTTCAACATGGCCATCGGCCGCACGGAGATCGCCGGTCTGATCGGCCCCAACGGCGCCGGCAAGACCACGGTCTTCAATCTCCTGACCAAGGTCTATCAGCCCACCCGGGGCACCATCATGCTGGACGGAAGGGATACCCACTCCATGACCACCGCCCAGGTCAACCGGGCGGGCATCGCCCGGACGTTTCAGAACATCCGCCTGTTCTCCAACCTCAGCGTGGAGGACAACGTGAAGGTAGGGCTCCACAACCAGATGCGCTACGGGATGTTCTCCGGCGTCCTGCGCCTGCCGGGCTACTGGAAGGAGGAGCGGGTGGCCCGGGAGCGGGCCCTGGAGCTGCTGAGCATCTTTGATGTGCAGGATCTGGCCAAGCATCCGGCCGGCAGCCTCCCCTACGGCGCCCAGCGCCGGCTGGAGATCGTCCGGGCGCTGGCCACCAACCCCAGTCTCCTGCTGCTGGACGAGCCGGCAGCGGGCATGAACCCGTCGGAGACGGCGGAACTGATGAACAACATCCGCAAGATCCGGGATACCTTCCACATCGCCATCATGCTCATCGAGCACGACATGAACCTGGTGATGGGGGTTTGCGAGGGCATCTGCGTCCTCAACTTCGGAAAAGTCATCGCCAAGGGCACGCCGGAGGAGATCCAGGCCAACCCCGCGGTGATCGAGGCTTACCTGGGTAAGCAGAAGGAGGCGTGACATGGCACTGCTGGAAGTCAAGGATATTCATGTCTACTACGGCAGCATCCACGCTGTCAAGGGTGTCTCCTTCGAGGTCAACGAGGGGGAGATCGTCACCCTCATCGGCGCCAACGGCGCCGGCAAGTCCACGGTGCTCAACACCATCTCCGGCCTGCTCCATCCCCGCAGCGGGTCCGTCGTCTTCCGCGGCAAGGATCTCAAGGGGGTGGCCCCCCACAAGATCGTGGAGCACGGCTTGGCCCAGTGCCCGGAGGGGCGGCGGATTTTCCTCCAGATGACCGTGGAGGACAATCTGGAGATGGGGGCATACACCCAGCCCAACGCCTCTGTCGAGCCGGGGATCGAGGATGTCTACCGCCGCTTCCCCCGCCTGCAGGAGCGGCGCAAGCAGATTGCCGGAACCCTCAGCGGCGGCGAGCAGCAGATGCTGGCCATGGGCCGGGCGCTGATGAGCAAGCCCAAGCTGTTGATGCTGGACGAGCCCTCCATGGGTCTGGCGCCCATCCTGGTGGAGCAGATCTTTGACATTATCAAGGAGTTCCACGCCGCCGGGACCACCATCCTGCTGGTAGAGCAGAATGCCCAGGCGGCCCTCAGCGTGGCGGACCGGGCCTATGTGCTGGAAACCGGCGCCATCTCCCTGAGCGGCACCGGCAAGGAGCTGATGGCCAGCGACCGGGTGCGCAAGGCGTACCTCGGCGGCTGAGAGAGAAGCAAGACAGAGAAATGCCCCGGACGCGTCCGCGTCCGGGGCATTTTGTTGTGGATGGTCAGACCGGTTTGCTGTCCTCAGAATTCTCTTGGGGAGCGGCGTCCCCGCCGGCGGAGGGGGCCGCCTCCTCGCCGGCCTGGGCTGTCAGCTCCGCTTCGGCCTCGCGGCTCACCTGGCCCACGGCCTCCAGCAGGGCGGCGTCCCGCTCGTCCGCTGCCCGCTCCGCTAGGAACTGCTCGGACTGCTCCCGGGCTTCCGCCATCAGCCGCCGGGTGACGAAGAGCTTGGCCGGGTCCGGATGGCGGGCCCGGCGGATGACGAGAACCAGCGCCGCGGCCACGAAGATCACCACCGACAGGGCCTGGGAAACCCGGATGGGCTGGCCGCCGATGGTCCAGTCAAAGAGATAGAGACTGTCGGTGCGCAGGCCCTCGATCCAGAAGCGGCCAAAGGCGTACCAGGCGAAGTAGAAGCAGGCGTTCTCTCCGTCAAAGCTGCGCAGCCTGGACACCAGGAAGTAGACGACGATCAGGCCCAGCACATTCCAAAGACTCTCATACAGAAAGGTGGGGTGGACCTCCACATACTCCGAGGAGGACAGCCACAGGCCCATCCGCCAGGGGAGATCCGTCTGCGTGCCGAAGGCCTCCCGGTTGAAGAAGTTGCCCCACCGGCCGATGGCCTGGCCGATGAAGAGCCCCATGACGCCAACGTCCAGCATGGCGCCGATGGAGAGCTTTTTCACCTTGCAGAAAATGACCAGGGTGATGACCGCGGCGATGATGCCCCCGTAGATGGCGGCGCCGCCGTCCCAGATGGCGACGACCCGGGACCAGTCCAGAGAGCCGTCGGCGTTTCTGTACAGGTCCAGATAAAAAATCACATAGTAGAGCCGGGCGCCCACAAGGCTCAGGGGCAGGGCCCAGATGAAGAAGCTGTAGAGATCATCCTGGGTGATGCCGTACTTGGGGGCCTGGCGGGCGCAGAAGAGCAGGGCGATGAGAACGCCCACGGTGATGATGACGCCGTACCAGTAGATGCCGTTGCCGATGTCCAGCAGCTTGGGGTCCGGGTTGAAGGACCAGTCCCCGAACAGCCCCGGGAACGAGATAGGCATGTTTTGCATTGCGTGCATGGGTGGTTACCTCCGATGATGAGAGAAAAATAGGGGCGCGGCGGTCACGCCTTTGGCGTAATGAGGGAGATGGCGGTGCGCTCCGCGGTGACGTTGCGGCGCAGGAACTCCTCCAGGTCCGCCTTGGTGATGGAGGCGAAGACCTCCGGAAAGGCGTAGTAGTCGTACCCGTGGAACACCCCCTCGGCCTGGGCAATGGCGATGTTCTCAAAGGAGTTGAGACTGCGGACCATCTGGCCGTAGGCGGAGCGGCGCACGCGCTGGTAGAAGTCCTCGTCAATGCCCTCCCGGGCAAGGCGTTCGGCCTCCCGGGTGATGGCGCCGTGGACAGCGCGGGGGTCGTTGCTGTCGCCGCCCACATAGAGGTAGGCCACGCCGGGGAGAATGTCAAAGTTGCCGCCGAAGCTGTCGTTGATGAGCCCCTGCTCATAGAGGCGGTTGTACAGGGGACTGCTGTCTCCAAAGAGAATGTCGCAGGCCATGTCCCCGATCATGCCCAGACGGAACTGCTCCAGCCCCTCCGGAGGGGTGTCGCACTTGTAGCCGGCCAGGAACTGCTGCATGGAAACCTCCATGGCCTGGGTGTGCTCCCGCCTGGCCGGGGCGGGGGATTCCTCCACCCCGTAATCCCGTGGGATGGCAGGACCGCTCTCCGCCGGCAGCACCTCCCGGGCGACGGCGGCCACCCGTTCTGCGTCCACATTGCCCACCACGCACAGCACCATGTTGCCCGGGGTATAGAAGGCCCGGTGGCAGTCGTAGAGGGTCTGGGCGGTGATGCGGCGGATGCTCTCCACGGTGCCCGCCACGGAGACGCGGGCGGGACTCTTCTCATAGAGGCACTCCATCAGGCTGGTGTAGATCTGCCAGTCCGGGGTGTCCTCCACCATGCGGATCTCCTGGCCGATGATGCCCTGCTCCTTCTCCACGCTCTCGTCGGTGAAGTAGGGGACGGAGACGAACTGGAGCAGGAACTTCAGGTTGTCATAGAAATGCTCGGTGCTGTAGAAGTAATAGGCGGTGATGGCGTTGCTGGTAAAGGCGTTGGGTTCGGCGCCGTTCTTGGCCAGCTCCTGGAGGGCGTTGCCCTCCTCGGTGTCGAACATCTTGTGCTCCAGGTAGTGGGCGATGCCGGCCGGGGTGTCCTGCCACTGGCCGTGGAGCTGGAAGCGCAGGTCCATCCCGCCGTAGCGGGTGACGAAAAAGGCGCAGGCTTTGGCGTGGTGGGGCTTGCTGATGACCCGGATGGTCAGGCCGTTGGGCAGGATCTCCTCCCAGACCCGCTCACCGATCTGTGGGTAGTCGCGCTCGGTCATGAATTGGCCGCCTCCTTTCCGGTGAGGAAATAGATCGTGTCCGGCTTCACGGCTCTGGCCGCGGCCTGGATGCGCTCCGGCGTCACCGCCAGGGCGGCCTCCAGCAGCTGCTGGGGGTCGTCATCCCGGCCGGTGGCGATCTGTCCCATGTAGAAGTCCTCCAGCTGGCTGGCGGAGTCGAAGATGGAGCGATGGCCGTTGGCAAGGCAGCTCCTGGCCCCCTCCAGCTCCCAGTCCGCCCAGTCGCCGCGCTGCATGGCGGAGAGCTGGGCGTTGATCTCATCCAGCGCTTTCTGGTAGTTCTCGAATTCAATGCCCGAGGAGACGGTGATGAGGTTCTTGGAGCGATGGTAGGTGGAGCTGGCGTAATAGCACAGGGAGAGCTTCTCACGCACATTGAGAAACAGCTTGGAGTTGCTGGTGGCGCCGAACATGGTGTTCATCATCACCACCGCGTCCTTGTCCTGGGTGTCCACGCTGTACCCCACGCACAGCTTCCCCTGGGTGACGTCCATCTGTTCCCGGATGAGCTGGACATGTTCCCGGGGAGGGTGGACCTGGGCGGCGGCCAGCGGAGCGCCGCCGGCCCTGGGCAGGTCCTGGAAGGCGGCGCGGAAAGCGTCCGCCACCCGCTCCTCCTCCGCCCGGCCGCAGTAGTAGAGCTCCAGCCGGCTCCGGGCGATCTGGTCCCGGTAGTGGGCGGTGAGGGCCTCCGGGGTGATGGCGGAGACAGAGGCCTCGTCGCCGATGTGGCTGAGGCCATAGGCCTCGCCGGCGCACATCTCCTCCAGCAGACGGCGGGAGGCGTAGGCGCGCTTCTCGTTGATGGCGGCGCGGATGGCGTCGATCAGGTTGGTGCGCTCCGAGGCCACATAGGCCGGGGAGAGGACCCCTCCCTCCAGCGCGGGCTGGCAGATCAGCTGCCCCAGCAGGTCCGCCAGGGGCTCCAAAAGCCTGGAGCCGTCCGGCACAAAGGCGTCGTCCACACAGGTGGCCACGAAGCCCCACAGCTGGTTTTCTCCCCGCTTGCGCACATTGTGCTCAATGGTGGCGCCATAGAGCAGGTCCAGGGCGGCGCTCAGGCGCTGCATGTCGGGATAGGTTTCGGTGCCCCGGCGCAGCACGGCGGGCAGCAGGGCGTTGCGTCCGGCGGTGTCGGCCCGCAGCGGGGTGACGAACTGGACGCTGAGAAAATCGGTTTTGAATTTGTCTGCCGGCACATAGGTCAGAAATACGTTGTCCAGCAGCTGGGTACGGACTTTTGTCATGGTGCTCTCCTTCCCCTGGGGGATTTTTACAATCAGTAGTTAGTATACCGCTTCTTTATGAATTTTTCCACTGTTATCGGAAAGTTTTCCGGGGCAGGAGAGGGAAATTTTTCGCCGCTGCCCAAAATCCCCTTGACTTTTCCGACAAAGTGGGGTATCATATTCCATGCTGTAAAGCCAGCGTACTTTACATATAGGAGGGCTGCCCGTGAAAAACCAGACCTATCGGATGACGATGCTCTTTGATTTTTACGGGGAACTCCTGACAGAGAGACAGAAGGAGTTCTTCGACCTGTACTACAACGAGGAC
>CALXDE010000218.1 GCA_944386965.1 uncultured Oscillospiraceae bacterium | reverse complement strand
TACTTCTTGGTGGACTTGATGGCCTGCTCCAGGTTGCGCACGTCGTTGAGGGCGTCGAAGATGCGGATGATATCGATGCCGTTCTCCACGCTCTTTCGGCAGAAGGCGTCCACCACGTCGTCGGCGTAGTGCTTATAGCCCAGGATGTTCTGCCCGCGGAAGAGCATCTGCAGCTTGGTGTTGGGCAGGTGCTTGCGCAGGGTGCGCAGGCGCTCCCAGGGGTCCTCCTTCAAAAAGCGCATGCACACGTCGAAGGTGGCGCCGCCCCAGCACTCCAGGGAATAGTAGCCGATGGAGTCCAGAATCTCGCAGGCCGGCAGCATGTCCTCGATGGTCATGCGGGTGGCGGCCTGGGACTGGTGGGCGTCGCGCAGGATGGTATCGGTGATTTTTAAGGGTTTGTTGGATAAAAATTCCATGGTTTCCATTGGATTCGTTTTCCTCCTTCTTTCATCGGGACGAGGATCAGCCAAAGAGCGCCATCAGCACACCGGCGGCAATGGCGCTGCCGATCACGCCGGCCACATTGGGCCCCATAGCGTGCATGAGCAGGAAATTGCCGGGGTTGTATTTCTGTCCCACCACCTGGGAGACGCGGGCCGCCATGGGCACCGCGGACACGCCGGCGGAGCCGATGAGGGGGTTGATCTTCTCCTTGAGGAACAGGTTCATCACCTTGGCCAGGAGCACGCCGCCGGCGGTGCCGAAGCCGAAGGCCACAACGCCCATGACCAGAATCATCAGCGTCTTGGGGGCCAGGAAGGTGGCGGCGGTGGCGGTGGAGCCCACAGAAATGCCAAGGAAGATGGTGACAATGTTGATCAGCTCGTTCTGAACGGTCTTGCTCAGCCGCTCCACCACGCCGCATTCCCGGAACAGGTTGCCCAGCATCAGGCAGGCGATCAGAGGCGCGGCGGAGGGCACCAACAGGGCCACAAACACGGTGACCATGATGGGGAAGATGATTTTCTCGGTCTTGGAGACATCCCGCAGGGGGCGCATGACGATCATGCGCTCCTTGGTGGTCGTCAGGAGCTTCATGATCGGCGGCTGGATCACAGGAACCAGCGCCATATAGGAGTAGGCCGCCACGGCGATGGGGCCCAGCAGCTCCGGGGCCAGGCGGGTGGTGACGAAGATGGCGGTGGGGCCGTCCGCGCCGCCGATGATGCCCACCGAGGACGCCTCCCGGGCCGTGAAACCCATGAGGCGGCAGCCGACGAAGGTGATGAAGATGCCCAGCTGGGCGGCGGCGCCCAGAAGCAGGCTCTTGGGATTGGCGATCAGGGGGGCGAAATCTGTCATAGCGCCCACGCCCATGAAGATCAGGCACGGGTAGACCCCCAGCTTGACGCCCAGATACAGCACGTCGATGAGGCCAACGCTGATGCTCTGTCCCACCTCCACCGAGGAGAGGACCGCGTCAGACACGCCGGCGGCGGTCATCTGGGTAAGGAATTCCTGGGTCACGGCTGCGCCGCCGAACAGGTCCCAGTGGACCTGGCCGCCGGCAAAAAGGATCTCGTGGTACATCTCCGCACCGGGCAGGTTGGTAACCAGCATGCCAAAGGCGATGGGGACCAGCAGCAGCGGCTCGAATTTCTTGACAATGGCAAGATACATCAGGACAAAGGAAATCAGAATCATCAGGATGGCCTGCCAGTTGCCATCGGCGATAATCATATGAAATCCGGTATCCTGGATGAATTTGATAATAGCGTCCATTTGCGGCTACCCTCCCATACCAACCGGCCTCAGCCGATTACGCAAAGCAGAGTTCCGGATTCGACAGCCGAGCCCTTGGAGGTGTTCACGGAGAGAACGGTTCCGTCGCAGGGGGACATGATCTCGTTCTCCATCTTCATGGCCTCCAGGATGAAGAGAATATCGCCCTTCTTGACGGCGGCGCCGTTCTGCACGTTGACGGAGAGAATGGTGCCGGGCATGGGGGCGGTGATCTTCTCACCACCGGCGGGCACCGGGGCGGCGGGGGCGGGAGCGGGAGCAGGCGCGCTGGCCGGAGCGGCAGGCGCGGGAGCCGGGGCAGCGGGAGCGGGGCCGTCCATCACTTCCAGGGCAACCTCATACACGGTACCGTTGACATTTACTCTGTACTTCTTCATTTCAAGTTACCTCTCTTCTTTGTTGTAATCTGCTCAAAGCTTCTTGATGGACAGGATGCGGATGGCGGAGACGTCCGCCCCCAGTTCCTCCGCGAGCGCCGCGGAGATCGCGGCAATCATGGCCTGCCGGTTTGGAATCGGCTCAGCCGCGGCCGTCGGTACGGCGGCCGGGACGGCGGGTGATGCCGCCGCGCCCGCCGGAGCCGCGGTACCAGAGGGCGCGCCCCCCCGTATGCGGCGCAGCAGGGCGCAGAGCAAGCCGGCAATGATGGCACCGATTGCGATGTCGACAACAATGCCGATCACAGTCAGCACGACCATCGGGTCGTTCATGGCTGTGACAAGTGTAATGGTCATAGCGTTCCTCCTCTTTCTTCTGCGAATCTCTGGAAAAATCCAGAAACACCTCGGGCAAAAATGGTGAAATCCAAAAGCCCAAAGATAAGATTAGTATACCAACACCTGGAGAAAAATTCAATAGCCTTTCCGCTGATTTCCTTGGTATTCCGACGCCGGCCTCTTCTCTTTTTCCCGGCCGCGTGCTATAGTAGACTCCAGACCGCTGGGAGGAGGGATGGCGCGCGATGGAATATCACTCAGTCGTCAGGGGCCGGTTTCTCAGCCGCCCCAATCGCTTCATCGCCCATGTGGCGCTGGAGGGGCGGACAGAGATCTGCCATGTGAAGAACACCGGCCGCTGCCGGGAGCTGTTGGTGCCCGGGGCGCCCGTATACCTAGAGGCATCTGACAACCCCAAGCGAAAGACGCGGTTTGACCTGATCGCGGTAGAGAAGGGGACACGCCTCATCAACATGGACGCGCAGGCGCCCAACCTTCTGTTCGGGGAGTGGGCCGCCGCCGGAGGATTCTGCCCGGACATTCTGGATATCCGTCCGGAGGTGCCCTATGGCGCGTCTCGGATCGATTTTCTGCTGGAAACCGAACGCGGCCCCTTTTTTGTGGAGGTGAAGGGCGTGACCCTGGAGGAGGACGGTATGGCCCGGTTTCCGGACGCCCCCACGGAGCGGGGCGTCAAACATCTGCGGGAGCTGGCGCGGGCAGTGAGCGAGGGCTGCCGGGCGGCTGTGTGCTTTGTCATTCAGATGAAGGGCGTCGATGGCTTTGCGCCCAACGACCGGACCCATCCGGCCTTCGGCGCGGCGCTGCGGGAGGCCGCGGCCGCCGGCGTGGAGGTCCGCGCCTATGACTGTCAGGTGCGGCCGGACCGGCTGTGGATCGACGCCCCGGTCCCGGTGACCCTGTGATGCTTCGGAAAAGAAACCGGGAGACGCGGTTCTGGCCGCGTCTCCCGGTCTTATGAGATGTTATGAGATGCGATTCCCGCCGGACAGCCAATCAGCGCTCAACAGCGGATGGCGTCCCCCTGGCAGGGGAGAGGGCCCGGACCACGTCCTCATCCGGCGTCACATAGGCGGTCTGGTAGGGATCGTATACCACCATGCCGGGCCGGGCGCCCGCGGGTTTTTTGACGTTCTTCACCGGCGTGTAGTCCACCGCCACCTGACTGCCTCCGCGCCCCTGGGAAAAATAGGCCGCCAGAATGGCCGCCTCTGTCATGCTCTGCTGGTCCGGCGTTCCGCCCTCGGTGCAGAGGATCACATGGGAGCCGTGGATCTTCTGGGTGTGAAACCAGATGTCCCATTTGGAGGCGTCCTTCGTCAGTTTGTCGTTCTGGCTGTTGCTGCGGCCCACCAGGATTCTCAGGCCGGCGCTGGAGCGAAATTCCCTGGGCCTGGCAGGAGCGCGGCGGGGTTCCCGCCGGCTGCCGGACCGGTTCTTCAGATATCCGGCGGTCTGCAGCTCGGCACGGACGTCATTGAAATCCTGCTCCAGCTCCGCCCGGCTCAGTTCGTCCAGGACGCTGTCCAGATAATCCAGGTCCGCCCGCCCTCTCTGAATCTGCTCCCGGAGGACATGCTCGGCGGTCTTGGCCTTGTTGTACTGCTTGAAGTATTTGGCGGCGTTCTGCTGGGGCGTCAGCAGGGGGTCCAGGGGGATTTCCACCGTGGGGCACCCCTCCTGGTAGTAGTTCTCGGCCCGCAGCAGGCGCTGACCGCGCTCCATGCGGTAGAGATTGGCGGTGATCAGCTCCCCCCGCAGGCGCAGCTGCTCCCGGTTCTCAGTCTCCGCCAGTTCCTTCTCCTGGACAGCCAGCTTCCGGGCCGCGCGGTCCCGGGCGGTGGAAGCGGCCTTGAGCAGGTCGTGCCCCTTCTGTCGGAGCCGCTCCTGGCGCTCCCTTGTCTCATAGAAGGTGTCCAGCAGGGCGGAGAAGGTTTCAAAGCCCTCTCCCTCCGCGGCGGCGCCATATTGCAGAATGGGGAAATAGGAGAAATCAAAAGGCCGCTTTTCCCGCGTCAGCAAAAAGGGGAGAAAGCTGTTCTCCTTTACAGAATCCTGCCAGTGAAAGAAGGCGTCCGCCAGGCTTTGACGCCCGGCGCTGTCCAAAAACAGCAGCCGCTGATCCGCGCTGCCGCAGCCCTGAAACGCCAGCTCCCGGCACACCAGCGGGGAGAGGGCAAAGAAGGTGTCCAGCAGCCACTGGTCCGCAAGGCGCTCCCCGCCAGTCCGCTCCAGCAGAGCGGCAAGCTCCTCCCGGCTGATCGTCAGTGGGTCCAGCTTCTCCTGGGCGGGGGGGAGGCGGTAGAAGAGCCCCGGCAGCACCTGCCGCCGCTGACTCATCTCCATATCCACCCGGCGCAGACAGTCGATGATGCGGCCCTCGCCATCCAGGAGAATGAGGTTGGCGCTGCGGCCCATACACTCCAGCACCAGGCGCTTCTCTCCGGTGACGCCCAGCTCATCGGCGGAGCGGACCGTCAGCGTTACCACCCGGTCCAGCCCGGCCTGTTCCAGGGCGATGATCTGTCCGCCGGCAAGATGCTTTCGCAGCAGCATGCAGAACATCGGCGGGGCCGCCGGGTTCTCCCGGGGAATGGTTGTCAAATGGAGCCGGGGCTGATTGCTCCCGGCGTTCAGCAGCAGCCTTCTGCTGCCCCGCAGCGTCAGGATCACCTCGTCCCGGGCAGGCTGCTGGATCTTTTCAATGCGCAGGCCCACGATCTCTCTCCGCAGTTCGTGGACCACGCCGCGCAGGCACAGTGCATCCAGGGGCATGGGCTCACTCCTCCATCATCATGCAGAATAGCTGGTTGATGCGCGCCTCATCCCCCCGCAGGTACAGCCACCCCAGCAGAGATTCCAGCGCCGTGGCTTTCAGATAGTCGGCGCGGCTGGCGCTGTGGGGAATGGAGTTGACGTGGGCGTTGCGCCCCCGCTTGTAGACAGCCAGCTCCTCCTCCGTCAGCAGCGGAAGGATTTTCTGCCCCCGTTCCGCCTGGGACTCCGCCCGGACCAGTTCCACGGCGGCCCGGTGGAGATGCCTCCCGGTGGCCTTTCCGTGGGCGCACAGCCAGCTGCGCACCAGCAGCTCATACACCGCGTCCCCCAGGTGGGCCAGACCGATGCTGCTGATCTGCCGGATCTCATCCTCCCCCAGGTGGAGGTGGAAGTAGTTTTCCATAGCGCTTCTCTCTCCCATCGGATCAAAAACATTCCGGACATCCGGCCAGCGGCCGGACCGGCAGAGCACTATTATACAGATTTTTCCCCCAAAGTCAACGAAGGGCCGCTGAAAGCGGCCCTTCGTCCTACTCTTTGGACAGGATATACGCCTCGGCCTCCTTCAGCACCTCCACATCCGTGGCGAAGGTCACCAGGGGCTTGGCCTCCTGGAAGGGGAACCATCCCAGCTGGCGGATCTCTGAGAGCTGCGGGTGCTCCTGTCCGCCGGTGGGCTGGGCGATGAAGAAGACCACATCCTTGATGACGCCGGGCTTGGGATAGTATGTGACCACCTGGCGGAACCCCGGGTCGATGTCCACCGTGAGCCCCGTCTCCTCCAGAATCTCCCGTCTGGCCGTCTCCAGCTCTGTCTCCCGCCCCTCGATATGCCCCTTCGGGAAGCTCCAGTGGCTGGCGCCGTGCTGGGCCAGCAGGAACTCGTGGCCCTTTTCTCCCATGCGCCAGATGACGGCGCCGCAGGACTTCTCCTCTTTGGCCTTTGTGAACGTGCCGCCGTCCCCCCAGGTCCAGGTGCCGCCATGGGCGCCGATTTCAAACTGGTATTTGGCGATGCCCAGATCCACGTCGGACCAGGCGGCGTGCTCCGTCTGCCGAACCGTTACCGAACCGCCGGCGTAAGTGAAGCGGTAAGCCTGACGGTTCAGGGCCGAGGGGGCCCGGGTGACGGCGCTGATGCCGGCCTGGAACCAGTCCGGCGCGTCGCCCAGTCCCCGGGAGAGCTCCGCGGCAGACTTGTGTCCCCGGTGCAGGGCGCTGCGGATCAGCCGCTCCTTGGTGCCCGGCTGGGGCGCCACGGGGCCCACAGCAATCACGCCGCACAGCACATCCCCCGGCCGAATCCGGCAGGGGACCTTGCCGCGGTCATAGGTCCCGCACACCCAGCAGGTGCCTAGCCCCAGAGCGGTGGCGCCCAGCAGGACCTTCTGCCCGTAATACCCGCATTTTTCCTGAAAATCGGGAAGATCCTCCGGCCCAACCAGTGCCACCATGTTGCGCACGCCGGAGAACAGGCCATAGCTGCTGCGCAGGGAGGAGAATGCCTCCGGACAGTCGGTGAGCAGCTGCATCCGCAGGCCGCTGGCCTGATTGGCGACATCAATGATCTTGTTCAGCTGGGAGATCTCGTCCTCGGTCAGCGCGCGATCCAGATATTTTCGATTGGAGACTCGAACCAGAATGGCTTCCACATGTGTCATAGGATCACCCCTTTCAAATTTCTGATTCCATTATACACGCCTTTTTGCCGGGTGTACAGAGGTTCTTCCGGGCGCTTTTTGAAAAACACTTCCGGGAAGATGGAAAAAGGATGAAAAAAGGGGTTGACAAATGACGTACTCTTTGCTATACTAATTACCGTTCCGCACGGGACAGCATATGGGGGTATAGCTCAGCTGGGAGAGCGCTTGAATGGCATTCAAGAGGTCAGCGGTTCGATCCCGCTTATCTCCACCACCGAAAACTGAATAGCATGTGGGGGTATAGCTCAGCTGGGAGCCCGGTTGAAGCGGTTACACACCCCTCAACAAAACTAAATAAATGTTCTTTCCCACATATGGGGGTATAGCTCAGCTGGGAGCCCGATACAGTCGTGTACCCACCCCCGTGTGAAAATTGAATAAGAAATACCCAGCGCATCCTCCTATATGGGGGTATAGCTCAGCTGGGAGAGCGCTTGAATGGCATTCAAGAGGTCAGCGGTTCGATCCCGCTTATCTCCACCATAGGATGCGCTGGGTATT
>CALXDE010000217.1 GCA_944386965.1 uncultured Oscillospiraceae bacterium | reverse complement strand
TGGAACGCCGTGGGGCATGCTGGTGTTGGGGCCGCTGACCACGATGGGGTCAAAGGACATCCGCTCCGCCCCCCGCAGCAGCATCTGGTACTGGAGGAAGGCGGCGATCTCCTGTTCGGTTCGGCCGGGGCGGATAAAATTCAGCACCTCGGCAAAAGCCGCCTCGGCGATGCGCTGGGCGGCGATCATGGTTTCGAGCTCCCCGCGGTCCTTCACCGCCCGCAGCTCTGCCAGCAGCCTTCCGGCAGGCGTCAGCTCCCCGTGGACGCTCTCCTCCAGTCGGCGGAAATCCGCCACGGTAACCCGGTCCTCCTCAAACCCCACGCGCCGGGCGCCGGTCCGCTCCAGGGCCTGATTCACCAGGCGGACGATCGATTGCTCCGCCGTATTCTCCGCCACCTCCGCCCCGGTGACGGACCGCCGCGCGGCCTCGATATAGCGGCTGTCGGTAAAAAACCAGCTGCCCCGCTGCGTAATCAGAGCCGCCCCGTCCGAGGCCTGGAACCCCGTCACATACAGGCGGTTGGGCTCGCTGAGGACCAGGAGCGCATCCAGATCATACGCCCGCAGCTTTGCCGCCGCTTGTTCAAATCGTCCCATCTCGCTTCATCCTCCTCTTCGCAATCCATTTGAAGGGCCGCTGGAGCAGGTGCAGAAAGTGGTTCCACAGCCCCACCGGCCCGCCCAAGGGCTCCACCATCACCGCCAGCGCCCCGCTGCGGTTGGCCCCCAGGATATCCGTCAACAGCTTGTCCCCCAGCATAGCCGTCTGTGCCGGCAACACGCCCGCCTGCGCCATGGCCTCCCGATAGCCCCGGGGAGAGGGCTTTCCGGCATGGCCCACATAGCGGATGCCCAGACTCCGGCAGAATCTCTCCACCCGGACGCTGGAGCGGTTGTTGGACAGGATCATCACCGTGATGCCCGCCGCCCTCAGCCCCTCCAGCCAGCCGCGCAGGGCTTCATCCGGCTCCGGCACCGACCGGGGGGCCAGGGTGTAATCCAGGTCGCACAGCAGCAGGGAGACGCCCCGCCGGGCCAGCAGGTCCGGCGTCACCTGGCGGTAGTTGTTCAGCAGCAGTCCCGGGATCAATGAGAATGGCATAGTCCACCTCTTTTTCGCATAGTTTCTCTCAGGGAATCAGTATAGCACCATGTGCGCAGGGGCACAAGAGGAGGGACACATCTTGCAGGTCTTTCTGTCCGTCGCTCCCCGGGACGTCCGGGCGGCGCTGCAATACCACAATCGGCTGGCCCATGTGGCCTACCGCATCGGAGAGGATTCCCGGCTGCTGCGGCAGAATCTGCTCCAGTGCCGGGGCGGGCTCCTGTCCCTGAGCGACTGCCGCTGTCCCCCCATCCAGCGGCCCGAGGCCCTCTGCCGGGAGCTGGTGCGGGAGTGCAATCTCCGGGGCTACGCCGGTATCCTGGCGGATTTCGAGGGACAGGCGGCCGCGGACCGGCTGGCCTTTCTGGAAAAGCTCCGGGCCGCCATGGCCCGGAGCGGACGCCGCCTGTACCTGCCGGAGCGCTACGCCCTCCAGGTCCCGGGCTCCACCGCCGTGATCTGCACCGCCCTCTCCGGCGGCACATTTCAGCAGCGGCTGGAGGAGGCGGTCCGCCGCTTTGGGCGCAGTCAGACGGCCCTGGATGTGGAGCGGCTGGCCATGGACTTCTCCCTGCCCGCCCCCAGCGGCTCCGGCACCCCCCTGAGCCAGGAGGCCCTTCAGACCCTTCTCCGGGAGCTCTCTCCCGCCACCTTCTATTCCCGGGATCTGTGCGCGCGGTATTTCACCTACGCCAGGGAGGAAAGGACCCACTTTGTCCTCTATGACGACGCGGAGACGCTCCGCCAAAAACTCCGCGCCGGCCGGGAGATGGGCCTGTGCGCGGCCTTTCTCATGTATCCGGAGGTGGCGGACCTGCTGCCCGCCCTCTTCGGCCGCCAGAGCGCGGAATAAGGCGCGGCAAAAATTTTCCCGAAGTTGTCAAATTTTTGACAATTCCCTATTGACAAAACTTTAACGAAAGCGTATACTACCTCACAGATAATTTGTTAAATCCTTAACAAATCTTGATCTGATATTATCTGGAGGTACCTGACTATGGCTGTCACCAACGTTCCCGCCGTGATCGACAACGTAGAGGCCCTGGTCGCCAAGATGGAGGCCATGCGACAGGCCCAGCGCGTCTTTGCCACCTACACCCAGGAGCAGGTGGACCACATCTTCTTCGAGGCCGCCAAGGCCGCCAACATGCAGCGCATTCCCCTGGCCAAGATGGCCGTGGCGGAGACGGGCATGGGCGTGGTGGAGGACAAGGTCATCAAAAATCACTACGCCGCCGAGTATATCTACAACGCCTATAAGTACATGAAGACCTGCGGCGTCATCGAGGAGGACAGGGCCTACGGCTTCAAGAAGATCGCCGAACCCGTGGGACTCATCACCGCCGTGATCCCCACCACCAACCCCACCTCCACGGCCATTTTCAAGTCCCTGATCGCTCTCAAGACCCGCAACGCCATCCTCTTCTCCCCTCACCCCCGGGCCAAGGCCTGCACCATCGAGGCCGCCCGCATCGTGCTGGAGGCCGCCGTCAAGGCCGGCGCCCCGGAGGGGATCATCGGCTGGATCAACACCCCCAGCCTGGAGCTGACCAACCTGGCCATGTCCGGGGCGGATCTGATCCTGGCCACCGGCGGACCGGGCATGGTGAAGGCAGCCTACTCCTCCGGCAAGCCCGC
>CALXDE010000216.1 GCA_944386965.1 uncultured Oscillospiraceae bacterium | reverse complement strand
ACTGTGAGGAGATCGCCCGGCTCTTTTCTTAGACGGTCCACGCGGTGCGCGCCGCGGATTACTCACCGGAACACCTGGCTGCCTGGGCGCCCGGGGCGGTGGATCTGGCCGCTTGGGACGCGTCGTTCCGCGCGCACCACACGCTGGTGGCGGAGGCTGCGGGGCAGCTGGTGGGTTTTGCCGACATGGACGCGGAGGGCTATCTGGACCGGCTGTATGTCCACCGGGACTTCCAGCGGCAGGGGATCGCCGCCGCCCTGTGCGGCGCGCTGGAGAGCGCCTGCCCCTGTGGGCGGTATGTCACCCACGCCTCCATCACCGCGCGGCCCTTTTTCCTGGCCCGGGGATACCGGGTGGTACGGGAACAGCAGGTGGAGCGCCGAGGCGTGCTTTTGACGAATTTCGTCATGGAGAAGCCGGGCCCTCTGGCGGGGAAGCCCGGCGGAGCGTCAGGAGCGTCAGAAGGAGGGGACTGACGGATGCATAGCCCTGATGGGCACCCACGGTGTCCGGCAGGCATCCCTGCCGTTTAGGTGTACGCAGCCGCGGACCCCTTTGTCCTGTGCGTTCTGGCGGCGACGGCGGATTTTCCGCCATGTTGACATGCAATGGTTCCTTTTTCTGTTTCCGGCAGGCGGGCAAGCCTTGACCGCGCGTGGGGCATAGAGCGCGGGGATACCAAAGAAGATTGGCCGATTTTTGCCGAAAAGGGAGATTTCACGGGGGTGCTGAGCCGCCGTGCCGGCTCAGCCCAGGTATTCCAGCCCCTCCTCATCGCACCACCGGCGCAGCGCCGCCACCAGCTGTTCCGCCTCCGGCGACAGGGTGTGGCCCCAGCGCTTGAGAAGGTACATGGTCCGTCCCTCCGGCGGCTCTGCCAGCGCCAGACGCTTGACAGGCAGATGGCGCACGGCGTAGTGGGCCGCGGACTGCGGCATCACGGCCCAGAGCCCCTTCCGGCCGAGGAACTGCTGCACGACCTGCATATCGTCGGTGTACAGCACCGGAGAGGAGGTGAGGCCGAACCAGAAGTGGTGCCACTGCATGAACCCCAGGTGCCAGTTGACCAGCAGTTCCCGGTCCGGCTGCAGCTGGGAGGGGTGGACCGGCTGGGAGAGGGCGCTGTCCCGGTCGCAGATGAGGGAGTAGGGTTCTGTGAAAATGTGGGTGGCCTCCACATAGCGGGAGTAGCGGATGCTGGGGACCAGCGCCACCTCCGCCTGGCCGTTTTCTACCTGGGTGTAGGCCTCCAGGGTGTGGTAGGTGCACAGAGAGATGCGGGACAGGTCCCCCAGATGTTTGAGGACCTGGGGCATGATATAGGTGTTGACGCTGGAGATGGACACGAAGTCCAGGCGCTGCTGGGTGCTGAAGGAGGCGGTTTCCCGCCACAAGAGCCGCCATTTCTCCGCCAGAGGGATAAAGCGCTCTCCGGCCTCGGTCAGCTCGATGCGCCGCTGTCCCCGTCCGCGGCGGAACAGCTCAATGCCCAGCTCCCGCTCCAGCACCCGCAGCCGGTTGCTCAGGGTGGACTGGGTCAGGAACAGCGCCTCCGCCGCCCCGGTGACAGAGCCCTGCTCCGCGATAGCCAGAAAGGCGTCAATCTCCTGCTGTGTCATAGGGCACCTCCGAAATATTTAAGATGTGGTTATTTTATAACAAGAAAATCAATTTGACAAATATAATTTTCCTGATATGATAGGCCCAGAAGGAGATGATGGATATGCACAGCGGCCGCCGGGCCTGGCTGGTCTGCGCGGGGGCAACCCTGCTGCTCTTTACCTCCACGGGCCTGCTGAGCAATGCGTTCACCGTGTTCCAGCCCTACATCATGCAGCGGGGCGCCATGACGGAGAGCCAGGGCTCTCTGCTCATCACCATCCGCTATCTGACCATGCTGCTCAGTACCATGGCGGTTACCACATATTACCGCCGCTTCCCCCTGCGCTGGGGGATGGTGCTGGGCCTTGTGCCGGGGGCGGTGTCCCTGCTGCTCTACAGCGCGGGGAGGAGCTTTGCCCTGTGCTGCGGGGCCAGCGCCCTTTCCGGCGTCACCTGCGGACTGTGCGGCATGGTGCCGGCCACCATGCTGCTGGACCGGTGGTTTGTCAGCCATCGGGGTTTGGCGGTGGGAATCTGCGCCGCTGGAACCGGGGCAGCCGCTGTGGTGGCCTCGCCGGTGGCGCAGGGGCTGGTGGTCCGGTTCGGCCTGTCCGGCGCCATGCTGTGGATGGCTGCGTTCTTCCTGGCGGCGGGGGCTGCGGTCGCCCTGCTGGTGCGGGAGCGGCCGGAGGCCCTGGGCCTGCGGCCTTGCCAGGGGGCGGAGCGCAGTGGGCGGAGAGAAACCCAGACGGCGGTTTCCCGGGGCGCGCGCCCCATGGGACTGCTGCTGCCGGCGGCATTCCTGCTGGCGGCCAGCTCCGGCCCGGCCTACAGCCATATTACGGTCTATCTGACGGCTGAGCAGTTCAGTCCGGATACGGTGGCCTGGCTGGTTTCCGCCATGGGGCTTCTGATGACGGCGGGCAAATGCCTGATCGGCGAGGTGACGGACCTGCTGGGCGGCCGCCGGGCCTGCCTGCTGTTCGGACTGTTTGTGGTGCTGGGCCAGTGGCTGGAGTGCCTGATTCCCAGCCGCAGTCCGGTGCTGGTGTGTCTGTCCCTGCTGTTTGCGGGACTGGGGCTGGCGCTGAGCACCGTGGGGTTCTCTATCTGGTGCAAGGATCTGTGCGGCGGAGACAATGCCCTGCTGTGCAAGATCCAGTCGGTGCACATGGTGGGGGCGCTGGTGTTCAGCCCGGTCCCCGGCCTTCTCGCCGACTGGACGGGGAGCTATCAACCGGCATACCTGCTCTTCGCGATGCTGACCATTCTGTCCGTGGGCCTGATGGCCCGGGCCTATGCGACACCGATATTTTCCAGACAGCATACCTGACAAAATAGTAGGAAAGAGCCCCGGCAGCGCATGGCTGCCGGGGCTCTTTCCATGGGGGGCGGACGATCAGAGGCTGCAAGGGCCTCTTGGAATAAATGCGCCCCGGTTTTCCGCCAGGACCCTCCCGCGGTCCACGGCCAGATGCCCTCGGAGGTACACCTGGGCGATGCTGCCCCGGGTCTGAAAGCCCTCGTAGGGGTTGTAGTCCACATTTTGGACCTGGTCGGCGGCGGTGATGACGGAGTCGGCCGCCGGGTCGTAGACCACGATGTCGGCGTCGCTGCCCGGAGCGATGACCCCCTTCCGGGGCCAGCACCCATAGAGCTTGGCCGGATTTTCGCTCAGGACGCGGCACAGGTCCGCCTCTGTGATGCGTCCGGCCGCCACGCCGGCGGTGTAGAGCAGCACGCCTCTCGTCTCCACGCCGGGCAGGCCGCCGGGAATTTTTGTGAAGTCATACCGCCCGGCGCGCTTCTGGGCGGTGGTGAAGGAGCAGTGATCCGTGGAGACGGTTTGGATCTCTCCGTCCCCCAGGGCCAGCCAGAGCGCCTCCTGGTCGGCCACGGTGCGGATGGGCGGCGCGCAGACGAATTTGGCGGCCTCGGTAAAGTCCGGGTCGTCGTAGACGCTCTCCTCCAGCAGCAGATACTGGGGGCATGTCTCCACATAGACCGTCTGGCCCCGGGCCCGGGCGGAGCGGACCTCCTCCAGGGCCTCCTTGGTGGAGAGGTGGACGATAATGACCGGCGTGTCCACCTGCTCGGCCAGACGCAGCAGGTGGCTCACCGCCTCAGCCTCCAGACCGTTGGGCCGGGTCCGGGGATGGGAGGCGGGTCCCAGCTCCCCGGCGGCCTTTTTCTCAGCGATGAGGGCGTCGATGATGCCGTGATTCTCACAGTGGACGCCGGTGAGGCCCCCCACCTCCTTGAGGCGCTTGAGGGCGAAGTACATGTCCTCCTCCCCGATCATCATGGCCGGATAGGTCATGTACATTTTGAAAGTGGGGATACCCAGCTCCACCATCTCGCCGATCTCCCGGGCGATCCCCTCGTTCCAGTCGTCGATGGTCATGTGGAAGCCGTAGTCGCAGGCGCAGCGGCCCTCCGCCTTCTCCTGCCAGCGGCGCAGCCCCGCGTGGAGCGTCTCCCCCTTGTCCGGGGCGGCGAAGTCGATGACCGTGGTGGTGCCCCCCCGGAGGGCCGCCCGGCTGCCGGTGGTGAAGTCGTCGGCGGTGATGGTGCCGGCCACCTCCAGATCGAAGTGGGTGTGGGCGTCGATGAAGCCGGGGAAGAGCAGCTTGCCGGCGCAGTCCACCACCGCCGCGCCCTCCGCTTCCAGCGCCGGACCCACAGCGGCAATGACTTCTCCCTCCAGCAGTACATCCGCGGTGGTGACGCCGCTGCCGGACACCACCTGTCCGCCCTTGAGCAGAATTTTCATCGTGAGGACCTCCTTTACCGGTTTGATACTTGTATTGTACCACGGACGGACCGGAAAATCCAGAGTGCCGGAACAGGACGGAACGAAGGGGACGCGGAAAAACCAGGAGGGAAAATTTGCGAAATTTCGGTTGCCAAATGTACCGGTTGCTGGTACAATCTCTTATATATGTATAGGGCCTGTCCCATGGGGGGAACAGGCTGGGGAAGATGGAGAAAGGACTACCATGGAGAAGATCGCAGTCATTACGGATTCCTGTGCGGATATCCCGCCGGAGCTGGTGCGGGAATATGGCATTTTTGTCCTGCCGCTGATCATCCGGGCCAAGGGCCGGGAGTACCGGGACGGGGTGGACATCACTCCGGAGGATGTGTACAAAATATTGAAGAGCGAGGTTCCCAAGACCAGCCTCCCCAGCGGGGAGGATGCGCTGGCGCTGCTGCGGTGGCTGCGCATGTCCGGATACACCCACGCCATCGCCGTCATGCTCTCCAGCGGCCTGTCCGGCACGGCCAACATGCTGCGCATCACGGCCCAGCAGGTGCCGGAGCTGAAGGTGCTGGTCTGCGATTCCCTCAGCGGCAGCATCGGGTCCGGCATCACCGCCCTGGAGGTGGCGGAGGATGTGCGCCGGGGAAAGTCCTTCCGGGAGATTGCCGCCCGTATCCCTTCCCTCATCGCAAACTCCCACGTGTTCTTCTCTGTGGATACCCTGGAGTATCTCCAGAAGGGCGGGCGCATCGGAAAGGTCACTGCCCTGGCGGGGACGGCGCTGCAGATCAAGCCCATCGTCAGTTTCCTGCCTGACGGGAAGCTGGGCAGCGTGGAAAAGGTCCGGGGGCGGAAGATGGTCCAGTCCCACCTGTGCCAGCAGGTGGCGAAATATGTGAAGCCCGGATGCCGGTACAACCTTCTGGTGGGAGACGGCGGCGATCCGGTGGGGGGCGCGCAGCTCCGGCAGCGGCTGGAGGAGCTTTTTCCGGACTATAAGCGGTGCGTCTACATCAAAATCGACGCCACCCTCAGCTGCTATATCGGCCCGGGAGTCCTGGGCGCCGGCATCCAGATCCTGGAGAGCTGACGGCCCGGGCGGAGGGGGTTCCTCCCCGGTCCCCTTATCATGGAACAGAGCCGCGTCCCGGGGGCGCGGCTCCCTTTTGTACTGGCGGAGCGGGGGAGAAAATAGTTGACAGGCAGGGAAGGCTGTGTCTATAATCGGGTAGAATATGACAGACAACTGACGGCGCGGCAAGGACCGCGCGGCGTGTATGGATATCATGGGAAAGAGGAGGAGTTCTGTGCTCACACTGGATCAAGTATATTGGAGAGCCCCGGACGGGGAGGAGATCGTCAAAGGCGTCAGCCTGGAGATCGCCCCGGGGAAGCTCACCGTGGTCACCGGACCCAACGGCGGTGGAAAGACCTCCATCGCCAAGCTGGTGGCGGGTCTGATGGCCCCCACGGCGGGGACGATTCTGCTGGATGGAGAGGATATCACGGCAATGGATATTACCGGCCGGGCGAAGAAGGGCATTGCCTACGCCTTCCAGCAGCCCGTCCGCTTTAAGGGCGTTACGGTCCGGGACCTGCTGGAGATCGCCGCGGGGGAGGCCCTGGGCGAGGAGGAGCTGTGCGGCCTGATGGGCAAGGTGGGGCTGTGCGCCCGGGACTATGTGGACCGCCCGGTGGACGCCAGCCTCTCCGGCGGAGAGAGCAAGCGCATTGAGATCGCCACCATCCTGGCCCGGAGGGACGCCCGGTTCCTGGTGTTTGACGAGCCGGAGGCCGGCATCGATCTGTGGAGCTTCTCCAATTTGATCGATGTGTTCCGCAATCTGAAGGAGGAGCGGAGCCGGGCGCTGTTTGTGATCTCCCACCAGGAGCGGATTCTGGAGATCGCCGATGAGATCGTGGTCATTGCCGCCGGCCAGGTCCGCCTCTCCGGCGGACGGGAGCAGGTCCTGCCCCAGCTGATGGCCGGGGAAAAGCAGGGGCTGTGTCCCATCCATCGTCAGATGTAAGGAGGCGGAGCGGATGAATACCATTACAGAGAAGCTGCTCAAGGCGGTGTCGGACTATACCGGGGCGTTCCAGGGCGCCTACAACATCCGGGAGGACGGCGGCTGCGCCGCCCGGCAGTCTACCGACCACATTCATATAGAGAGCAAGACGGACAAGCCCGGCATGGATATCCGCATCGATGCCGCGGCCCAGGGGGAGAAGGTGTATATCCCCGCCTGCGTCACCCACGGGAATGTGGATGATCTGGTGTACAACGACTTCTATGTGGCTGCCGGGGCGGACGTGACCATCATTGCCGGCTGCGGCGTCCACACCAACGGGGAGGGAGAGGCCCGGCACAACGGCATCCACCGTTTCTTCCTGGAGAAGGGCGCCAGGGTTCTCTACAAGGAGAAGCATGTGGGCATTGGTAAGGGCATCGGCCTCAGGCGCATCGACCCGGTGACGGAGATCACCCTGGGGGAGGGGGCGTCCATGGAGATGGAAACCATCCAGCTGGGAGGCGTGGACACCACCGACCGCCGCACCAAGGCCACGCTGGGGCCCCGCGCCCGGCTCACCATCCACGAGAGCCTGATGACCGACGGCGAGGAGACGGCCCACACCGACTTCGTTGTGACGATGGAGGGAGAGGATTCCGCCGTGGACCTGATCTCCCGGTCCGTGGCCAAGGGACAGTCCAAGCAGGATTACCGCTCCCGGATCGTGGGCAACTGCCGGTGCACCGGCCACTCTGAATGCGACGCCATCCTGGTGGACCGGGGTACCGTCAACGCCGCCCCGGAGCTCTACGCCGGGGATATTGACGCGGCGCTGATCCACGAGGCGGCCATCGGCAAGATCGCGGGGGAGCAGATCGTCAAGCTGCGGACCCTGGGCCTGACGGAGGAGCAGGCGGAGGCCAAGATCATCGAGGGATTTCTGCGGGGAAAATAGGCGATGCGGATCGGAAACGCCGGGGAAAGGCGCCTCCTGGAGAGGAAGCGAGTCCGCTGCGGGAGAGCATAAAACCGGGATGCTGTGCGTGATATGCGGCCAATTTTTTGGCTTTTCCACAACAAAAATTGTATAAACAGGAGGGCGGGGACATCCAGCGGATGCCTCCGCCCTCCTGTGTTTTGCAGGAAGTCTTGCAAAATTGGAGAAAATCGGCGAAAAATTGGTGTGAAATACTGAATATCACCGGCGGGGACAGGGGAATTTGTTGCGGATTTACAATTGATTTTGCAGGATTCGGATAATATACTAAAAAACATAAAATATATGATTTGTCTATCATATGCATTGGCTTGCTCTATAATTTTGACGGCAACGGGAGGAATCGGCATGTTGAAGGACCCTTATTTGAAGGCGGTTTATCAGGACACGGTGGAGCGCAACGCGGAGCAGAAGGAGTTCCTGCAGGCGGTGCGGGAGGTGTTTGAGTCCCTGGAGCCCTATGTGGTGCGCCATCCGGAGTTCCAGGAGGCCGGCATCATGGAGCGGCTGGTGGAGCCGGAGCGCATGGTGACCTTCCGGGTGACCTGGGAGGACGACGCGGGCAAGGTCCATGTCAACCGCGGCTTCCGGGCCCAGTTCAACTCTGCCATCGGACCCTACAAGGGCGGCCTGCGGTTCCATCCGTCGGTCAACGCGTCCATCATCAAGTTCCTGGGCTTTGAGCAGATCTTCAAGAACAGCCTGACCGGCCTGCCTCTGGGCGGCGGCAAGGGCGGCGCCAACTTCGACCCCAAGGGCCGCAGCGACGCGGAGATCATGCGCTTCTGCCAGTCCTTTATGACGGAGCTCTACCGCCATATCGGTCCCAACTGCGACGTGCCCGCCGGCGACATCGGCGTGGGCGGCCGGGAGATCGGCTTCCTCTTCGGCCAGTACAAGCGCCTGAGCAACCGCTTTACCGGCGTGCTCACCGGCAAGGATATCCTGTTCGGCGGCAGCCTGGTCCGGACAGAGGCCACCGGTTACGGTCTGCTGTATTTCACCGAGGAGATGCTCCAGTGCCTGCGCCACGAGTCCGTGTTCGGCAAGACCATTGTGGTTTCCGGCTCCGGCAATGTGGCGACCTACGCCGTGCAGAAGGCCACCCACCTGGGGGGCAAGGTCATCGCCATGTCCGACTCCAAGGGCTATGTGGTGGATGAGAACGGTATCAAGCTGGATGTGGTCAAGCAGATCAAAGAGGTGGAGCGGGGCCGCATCAGCGAGTACGCCAAGCGCGTCCCGGGGAGCCGCTATGTGGAGGGGTGCCGGGGCATCTGGTCCCTGCCCTGCCATGTGGCGCTGCCCTGCGCCACCCAGAACGAGCTGGATCTGGAGAGCGCGAAGCTCCTGGTGGACAACGGCGTGATCGCCGTGGCGGAGGGCGCCAACATGCCCTGCACCGCGGAGGCCACCGCCTATTTCCAGGAGCACGGGGTTCTCTTTGGGCCGGCCAAGGCGGCCAACGCCGGCGGCGTGGCCACCAGCGGACTGGAGATGAGCCAGAACTCCATGCGCTCCAGCTGGTCTTTTGAGCAGGTGGACGCCCGGTTGAAGGGGATCATGCTCAATATCTTCCACATGGCCGACGAGGCCGCCAAGGAGTGCGGCCGGCCCGGGGATCTGGTGACGGGAGCCAACGTGGCCGGCTTTGCCAAGGTGGCCAACGCCATGCTCTCCGAGGGCCTGTACTGAGTGCCGGTCCGCTTCCAAACAAATCTCTCGGCGCCGCGTCAGCGGCGCCGTGGTATCTGCGGCAGGCCACCCCAAAGGGGCGGCCTGCCTTGTTGCTTTCCGGGAAATGCGGCGGAATTTAACATGGATTTTACATTGTCCGGGTGGGCGGAGCGTCGAAAAGTGACTATCCTAGTAAAATAGCCGATATTTTCGGAAAAAAGCGATTGATTCCGGAGGGGATTGCCAGTATAATAAATCCATACTGGTGAAAGACGAACCTCCATGCCTGTATTCGTGTGGAAGGAGAGACTGCTATGTCAGATAAGATTTGGAAACAGGGATTCACCCAGAACCGGGAGCTGTCCTGGCTGCAATTCAACGCCAGAGTGCTGGAGGAGGCGGAGGATGAAAAGGTCCCCCTGCTGGAGCGGCTGAAGTTCCTGGCCATTTTTACCAGCAATCTGGATGAGTTCTTCATGATCCGGGTGGGCAGTTTGGGGGATCTGGCGGAGATGGAGAAGGAGCCGGTGGACAACAAGTCCGGCCTCACCGCCAGCGAGCAGCTCCAGAAGATCTATGCGGCGGTGGCCCCCCTCTACAGCCGCCGGGACAGCGCCTATGCCGACGTGGAGCGCTGTCTGGAGCGGGAGGGGCTGCACCGCCTGGCGATCCGGGATCTCACGCCGGAGGAGCAGAAGTATATCAAGCACTATTTCAAGAATATGATCGAGCCGGTGCTTTCGCCCCAGATTGTGGACGCCCACCACCCCTTCCCCCATATCGAGGGGAAGATGCTCCACATCGGCGTGCTGCTCTCCCGGAAGAAGGGGGAAACCTTCGGTCTGCTGCCGGTGCCGGCGTCCCTGCCGCCGCTGATCTTCCTGCCCGGGGACACCGGGCGCTATGTGTCGGTGGAGTCCGTGTTGTATGAGTATGCCGATAACGTTTTCGGCATGTACGATGTGCTGGAGAAGGTGGTGTTCTGCGTCACCAGAAACGCCGACATCAACCCCGACGACGAGCCCTTCGACGGGGAGATGGACTTCCGCAGGAAGATGGAGAAACTCCTCAAGCAGCGCCGCCGTCTGGCGGTGGTGCGTCTGGAGCTGGGACAGCCCATCAGCGCCCACTTCACCGAGTACTTCCGCCACCGCTTCCAGGTGGAGGACGAGCAGATCTTCCTCTCCCGCAAGGCGCCGCTGAAGATGGAGTACGCCTATGGCCTGGGCAGCCACCTGAGCGAGGAGCGGCAGAAGGCTCTGTCTGATCCGCCCTTCTCTCCCCAGCGGCCCTCCATGATCCCCGAGGGGCAGAGCCTGATGCGGGCGGCGCTGAAAAAGGACATTCTGCTGTCCTATCCCTATGAATCCATGGAGCCCTTCCTGCAGATGATCCGGGAGGCGTCCCGGGACCCGGCGGTGCTGTCCATCCGCATCACCATTTACCGCCTGGCCAGCAAGGCCAAGCTGGTGGAATACCTGTGCGCCGCGGCGGAGAACGGCAAGGATGTGACGGTGCTCATCGAGCTGCGGGCCCGGTTTGACGAGCAGAACAACATCGACTGGTCCGAGCGGCTGGAGGAGGCCGGATGTAAGGTTATCTACGGGTTTGAGGAGTACAAGGTCCACTCCAAGATCTGCCTCATCACGCTCCGGGAGCACGGGGAAACCCGCTATATCACCCAGGTGGGCACCGGCAACTACAACGAAAAGACCGCCGCCCAGTATACCGACGTTTCGCTGGTGACCTGCAACACGGCCATCGGCGCCGATGCGGCGGCGTTCTTCAACAATATGGGGCTGGCCAACCTGGACGGGATCTACAACCGTCTGCTGGTGGCGCCCAACAGCTTCAAGAACAGGGTTTTGGAGCTGATGGATGAGCAGATCGCCCTGGGGGCGGAGGGGTATATTCTCCTGAAATTCAATTCTCTGACGGATATCGACATCATCGCCAAGCTCAGCGAGGCGTCCTGTGCCGGCGTCCGGGTGGAGATGGTGATCCGCGGGATCTGCTGCCTGCTGCCCGGCATCCCCGGCTTTACGGAGAACGTGACGGTCACCAGCATTGTGGGCCGCTTCCTGGAGCACTCCCGGATCTATGTGTTTGGCCGGGGGGAGAAGGAGAAGATGTATATCTCCTCGGCGGATCTCATGACCCGCAATACCACCCGCCGGGTGGAGATCGCCTGTCCCATCGACAGCCCGGAGGTCCGGGCCCGGCTCCATGAGATCATGTCCGCCATGCAGCGGGATACGGTGAAGGCCCGGATGCTCCACAGCGACGGGACCTATGGCAGAAAGCCCCAGGTGGACAATCCCATCTGTGCCCAGGAGCTGCTCATGCGCCTGGCCATTGAGCGCTCTCAGGCGGCGGCGGAGCAGCCAGCGGAGCCGGAGCCGGCGCTGCGGCGGCTGTGGCACCGGATCTTCGGCGGAAGAAAGTGAGAGAAGCGGCGCGGCGCGCCATGATGATATTGACAGGAGGAGAGAAGAAATGAAGGTTGGTATGCTCACAAGCGGCGGCGACTGCCAGGGATTGAACTCGGCTCTGCGGGGCGTTGCCAAGACACTGTACAACGAACTGGGGAACACTGTCACGATCTACGGCATTCAGGACGGATACCGGGGACTCATTGAGCGGGATTACCACATCATGCGCCCGGAGGACTTCTCCGACATTCTCACCCGGGGCGGAACCATCCTGGGCACCTCCCGCCAGCCCTTCAAGGATATGACCAAGGCCAAGGAGGAGGACGAGGAAACCAAGCTGGAGAAGATGCTCAGAACCGTCAAGCAGGAGGGGTTCGACTGCCTGGTGATCCTGGGCGGCAACGGCACCCACAAGACCGCCAATCTCCTCAGCGAACACGGCGTCAATGTGGTGACGCTGCCCAAGACCATCGACAACGACCTGTGGGGCACGGAGGTGACCTTCGGCTTCCAGTCCGCCATCGATATCGCCACGGCGGTGATCGACTCCATCCACTCCACCGCCTTCTCCCATTCCCGGGTGTTCATTGTGGAAATCATGGGCCACAAGGCCGGCTGGCTGACGCTGTACGCCGGCATCGCCTCCGGGGCGGACGTCATTGTCATCCCTGAGATTCCCTACTCCGCTGAAAAGATCGCCAAGGCCATCCAGAAGCGGCAGGACAGCGGCAAGCAGTTCTCCATCCTGGCTGTGGCGGAGGGCGCCATCAGCAAGGAGGAGGCCAAGATGAGCAAGAAGGAGTTCAAGGCCGCCCGGGAGGCCATGACCCACCCCTCCATCTCCTACCGCATCGCCGACGAGCTCAAGGAGTTGACGGGCCAGGAGATCCGGGTCACCATCCCCGGCCACTATCAGAGAGGGGGCATCCCCTGCGCCGCCGACCGGCTGCTCACCAGCCGCCTGGGTGTGGCGGCGGCCCAGCTGATCCAGCAGAAGAAGTTTGGCTACATGGTGGCCATTCAGAACGACCGGGTGGTTCCGGTTCCCCTGAAAGAGGTGGCGGGCAAGCTCAAGACCGTGCCGCCGGATGGGGAGATTGTCCGGGCAGCCAGGGCCCTGGGCCTGAGCATGGGCGACTGAGAGACACACGAGAAAAGAGCCGCGGCTTCGCGATCGCGAAGCCGCGGCTCTTTTTTGCCGGATGGTCCGGGTCACAGGTCGTCCGCGTCCTGGACGGGCTTTTCCGCCCGGTCCAGAGGCTGTCCCGTGTAGCTGCCCTGGGGATCGGTCCTGCGGTGAGAGAGATCCGTGAGGGCCATCGCCCGCTTCATCGGCCGGCGGGACTCCTGCTGCTGATCCTTGCTTGCCATGACCGCCGCTCCTTTCCGGATGGGATACGCCTAGTGTTCCCGGCGGCGGATGGGACAAACCTGGAAACATTTCCCCGCCGCGCCTTCCTCAGGAGGACGGCGCGGCCTTGCGCTTTCGGCGCGGAAGGGTGCTGTGGATGGCGCCGTGGGGACAGGCGCGGATGCAGTCGCCGCAGCGGATGCAGTCGGGGCTGTTGGGCAGGTCCTGGACGGGGATGTGAAATTTACAGGCGCGCTGGCACTGGCCGCAGCGGGTGCACTTCGCGTCCTCCACCTGGAAGCGGTAGAGGGCGATGGGGTTGAAGAGCCCATAGACGGCCCCCAGGGGGCAGAGATACCGGCAGAAGGGCCGGTAGACCCACAAGGACAGCAGCGCCAGGACCGCCAGAATCGCGGCTTTCCAGGTGAACAGCCACCCCAGAGCCGCCTGGAGGGGCGGGTTGGCGGCGACCAGAGGAATGCCGGCGAACAGGGTGCCGGAAGGGCAGACCAGCTTGCAGAACCAGGGCTGCCCCTGGCCCACGATGTCCAGAATTGTCAGAGGCAGGATGATGACAAAACCGATCAGAATGGCGTATTTGAGATACTTCAGCCATTTGTCGCCCGGAAGGAGCTTTCGCTTTTTGGGGAAGGGAATCTTGTAGAGCAGGTCCTGGACCAGGCCGAAGGGGCACAGCCACCCGCAGGTGAGCCGCCCCAGCACGGCCCCGAAGAAGATCAGAAAGCCGGAGACATAGAACGCGAAGTGGTAGTCCCGGCTGGCCAGCACCGACTGGAAGGCCCCGATGGGACAGGAGCCCAGGGCGCCGGGGCAGGAGTAGCAGTTGAGGCCGGGGACACAGACGAATTTCAGCGGTCCCTTGTAGATGTTCCCCCCCATGAAACCGGCGGCGTAACCGTTGGAGAGGGCGGTGAAGCCGATCTGCACCCAGGTGCGCAGGCGCTGCTTCACCCGGGCGGCGCGCTTACCCAAGGCCGATGCACTCCATGCAGATGGTGACGGACTTGCGCAGCACCACCTCGGCCTCTCCCCGCCACACGCCAATGGCCAGGAAGAGGAGGGCGACGCCGATGGCCGCCAGCGCCGCCCGGTTGTCTTTCCAAAAGCTCATTCCGCGACCTCCGCCAGCGCGGCATCAATGAGCTCCACAAACTGCTCCCGCTCCATGGCGGTCACATAGGCATACCCCACCTGATACCCCTGGCTGTCCACGAAGAAGGTGGTGGGCACCCCGTAGATCTGGGAGAGCAGAGCAAACAGATCCTCCGAGGGGAGCAGGTGACGGTAGCTGGCCTGCGTCTCGGCCACGATCTCCCGGGCGGTGTCCACCTGGCTGTCGCTGATGGTGCCGTCGCTGTTGAGCACGTCAGAAACCAGCCCCAGGATCTGGACGCCCTTCTCGGCATACTCTGCCGCCAGCTCCCCCAGGTCCGGCATCTCGCTCAGGCAGGGCGTGCAGTAGGTGGCCCAGACATTGACCATGGTCAGGTCGTAGTCCGCCAGGATGGACTGGTCCACCGGGTTTCCCTCCAGATCCGTGGTGGAGAAATTGCTGAGCAGGCGCGGAGCGGACGCGGCATCCTCCGGGGCGGCGTCCTCCGGGGAAACGGCGGTGTTGGCGCCGGCGGCGTCGGGCATATACTCCTCCGCCGGAGCGCCGGTTTCCCCGGCGGCGCAGGCGGTGAGGATCAGGGCCAGCAGCAGGGACGCTGCCGGTATCCACGATATTCTCATAACAGTCCTCCTTACTCTTTGGCAAATGGGGATCGACAGGGAGAGCGTAACAGAAAAGGCGCGTCCTGTCAAGGCGGCGGTCCCGCCTTCTTTTTCCGCTCCCATCGTGCCGGCAATTTTCCTCCTGGACAGCGCGCGATCGGGCGGCAATCGGCTGTCGCGGGAGGTTTTGCCTGCGCCCATCCCGCTGTTTTCGGACGGCGCCTGCTTGCTGAGGCCGCCGGATTTTCCATCGCCGCCGCTCCTGCCGCAGCAGGGGGACGGCCTGTCGAAGGAAGGGAAATCTGACAACTTACTTGACAAATACAAGTTGTCAGTTTATAATAGGAAAAAATCAAAGGAAGAAGAGGGGACCCATATGGAGAAGATTGCCGCGACCTCCCAGTATCTGCACATTGCCAGGGATCTGGCGGCGCGGATTGCCAAGGGGGAGTTTCCGGAGGGCGGCAAG